>CAXRCQ010000437.1:0-3604 GCA_964228845.1 Blastomonas sp. | reverse complement strand
GTGCCATATCAGGTCATCCGGCGCATTTTCCCCTCTTTTCAGCTTAGTGGCTTTGAGGCAGGGCACGGATATGCAGAGCTATGCAGTGTCGAGGCCGGTTACCGATGGCCAGCCCTATGTCCTTCGATTTATCATCGCCATTGCGCTCGTCCAGCTGCTGTTCTGGGGCATGGCGCTGCTGGTGCGACCGCCAGTCGTAGACCCGGTTTTCGAACAGAACAGGCTCACCGATGTCGTTATGGCCGAGCCGGATGGTCGGCAAACGAAGATAGAGGGGCGGCCCAATTACTATCTCGGCGCAGGTCGCACCACCCGGTTCTACACCACCAGAACGCTGGACCGCCCGGGCGGGGGACTGGTGGTTTTCGTGCCGCGGTACAATCGATGGGCACGGCTCTGGGTCAACGGCAAATTCATACCCCTGGCCGATTCGACGGCCTGGCGCGGCGGACGGCTCGGCGGCAAATGGATTGTGCCGCCGGCGTTTCTTCTCGCAGGCGAGAACCGCATTGCCATCGAGATCCGCCGGGAATGCTGCCGTGCCTTTCTAGGTTCGATCATCGCTGCTCCGCCAGGGGCGATCGACACGTACATCCGCCAATGGCGTCTGCAAAGCCTGTTTCCATCGGTCGGGCTCATGGTGGTCGGGCTGTTCGGCGCCTTTTCCTGCCTGATGGCGGCGGGCCGGTCACCCTATCGGCAAGAGGCTTTTGCTGCTGCCCTCGCCTTTACCGGCATGGCATTGGGCGGCTTGTGGCAAGTGGATATTCTCACTCCCTCCAGCGAGCCGGTCTATGGCGCGGCAGGGCAGATTATCCTGCTAGCAACCTTCGCCGGACTGGTTGCACTTGCTGACCGCTGGTTTCCGGGCGGTCCCCGTTTTGACCGACCGCTGATCACCTGCTCGCTCATCTTCGCCTTCATCCATCTCGCGGCAGCGCCGACCGCCAACGGACTGCCTCTCGCCATACGCCAGCTGAACGAAATGCTGGTGGTGCTGTTTGCCAATATCGCCATCCTGTCCTGTGTCCTGCGTGGCCTCAGGATCGAAGGTCGGGCGCTCGTTGCGGACGCAGCGGTCGTCATGCTGATCCCCACCATCAGCATCGCCGACCTGATCGGCAGCCTGACGGTCACGCCGCTTTCGCACAACATCGCGCCGCTGGGCATTCTGGCGCTGGCAGTGCTGCTACTGCTGGGCATCGTGCGGCGGGCACGAACGCTGTCGCGGCGGCTCGAACATGCCAACGCCCTGCTCGATGCCCGCATCGCTGAAAAGGAAGCAGAGCTGGAGGCCACCGCGGCGCGGCTGCGCAAGCGCGACGCGGAAGCTGCCATCCAGGGCGAACGCAGCCGCATCATGCGCGACCTGCACGAGGGCCTGGGCAGCCAGCTCATGTCGATCAGGCTTTCGGCGCGGGTCGGCATCGCCGAACCGGCGACGGTGGCCGAAGGGCTGCAATCGGTGATCGACGAGATGCGGCTGATGGTCGATTCGATGGATTCGGTCGGTGAATCGCTCAGTTCGGCACTCGCCACCTTCAAGGCGCGTGTACAGCCCAGGATCGAGGCGACGGGCATCAGCTTCAGCTGGCACGAGGACCCTGCCATCGCTGCCATTTCCAATTTCGGCCCGCGCGATGTGCTGCAGATCTTCCGCGTGCTGCAGGAAGCGGTGACCAACGCGCTCAAGCATTCGGGCTGTTCGCGCATCGTCGTGCAGGCCGTACATCAGGGTGCGATGCTGGTGCTCACCGTCGAGGACGATGGCAAGGGCATCGCCACTATCGGCCAGGCCGGGCGCGGTCTCGTCAACATGCGGCTGCGCGCGGAATCGGTTCGCGGCGAGGTGGCGATCGCGTCGGGCGAAGCCGGCAAGGGAACGCGCATCACGCTTTCGCTGCCGCTGCACATGGCAGAGGCAGCGGAATAACATCCCATAGCATGGTATCTTCGCAACTCGCGCAATTCCGGCGATAACGGCCCCATGACCGACGCCGACCGCCCCACCGCCCGCATCGCGATTGTCGAGGACGATCCGATGGTGCGCCAGTATTTCCAGGGAATCATCGCGATGGAGCCGAGCTACCGGATCCTGGGCATGGCACCCGACATCGCCAGCGCCGATGCGCTGCTCGACCTGTCGCCCGATCTGTTCCTGCTCGATATCGGGCTGCCCGATGGCCTTGGCTACGATCTCGTGCCGCGCATCAAGGCGCGCACCGGGGCGAAGGCGCTGATCATCAGCACCTTTGGCGACCGTGACACGGTGGTCAAGGCGATCATGGCGGGCGCCGATGGCTATCTGCTCAAGGACAGCAGCCCGCAGGTGATTCTCGACGGCATCGCCGCCACGCTCGACGGCGGCGCGCCGGTCAGCCCGGCAGCCGCCATCTATCTGCTCGGTTTCCTGCGCGCCGAGCCCGAAGCCCCGGTACCGGTCAGCGCCGAGAACCGGCTGTCGCAGCGCGAGACCGAACTGCTCCAGGCCTTTGCCAAGGGCCAGAGCTACAAGCAGGCCGCGCGCACCCTGGGCATCTCGCCGCACACCGTCGGCACGCACGTCAAGTCGATCTATCGCAAGCTCGAGGTCAACTCGCGCAGCGACGCGGTGCGCGAGGCCTTTCGCACCGGCCAGGCCTGAGCTTCGCAACCCGGTTGCGACAATCTCGATCATATGTCATACGCTATGCCATAATATCGCGATAGCGGAGGATTTATGCGGGTATTGAGGACGCCGGACAGCCGGTTTGCGGGACTTCCCGACTTCCCCTTCGCTGCCCATTATGCCGAGATTGCCGATCCCGCCGACGGCACCAGGCTCCGCGTGCATTATGTCGACGAGGGCGCGAGCGACGCGCCCGTCGTGCTGATGATGCATGGCGAACCGAGCTGGTGCTATCTCTACCGCTTCATGATCGGTCCCGTGGCAGACGCCGGCTATCGCGTGCTCGCGCCCGACCTGATCGGTTTCGGCAAGTCCGACAAGCTCGCGAAGAAGAGCGACTACAGCTATGCGCGCCACGTCGCCTGGATGCGGCGCTGGATAGAGAAGCTGGACTTGAGGAACATCACGCTCGCGTGCCAGGACTGGGGATCGCTGATCGGCCTCAGGCTCGTCGCGGAAATGCCCGAGCGGTTCAACGGCGTCGTGCTTTCCAATGGTGGCCTGCCAGCGGGGCAGGATGCGCCGCGCGCCTTTGCGATCTGGCGGGCGTTCTCAAAGTACAGCCCGGTCTTTCCGATCGGCAGGATCATCGCCAGGGGCACGGCGCGCACGCTATCGGCCGCCGAGATTGCCGCCTATGACGCCCCCTTCCCCGATGGCCGGTACAAGGCGGGCGCGCGCATCTTCCCGAGCTTCGTGCCTTTGGGGCCGAATGTCGCGGTGCCCGATCAGATCAAGGCCTGGGAGGTGCTCGACCGCTGGGAGAAGCCCTTCCTGTGCTGCTTCAGCGACCGCGACCCCATCACTCGAGGCGGCGACGCGCTGTTCGTCGGCCGCGTGCCGGGGACCAGGGGGCAGAATCACTGCACGCTGAGCGGCAGCCACTTCATCCAGGAGGACGATCCGCAGGGTTTTGTACGCTGCATATTGGATGTT
>CAXRCQ010000436.1:0-3120 GCA_964228845.1 Blastomonas sp. | reverse complement strand
ATCGGCCAGCACCTGGCTTTCGACCAGACAGCCGATCGCCGAGGCGGCGCGCGGGATGACGATGGCATCGGGCTTGAGCAGCCGCGCATGCGCATCCTCGAACGTGTCGATGACATGCTAGGTAAGCAGGTCGGAGGAGAGGATTTCAGAGACCAGGATGTCCGCGCGCTCGTCGAGATGCTCGCCGACCTTGAGCTCGGTCGAAGGCGCGGTGTGGACGGTGATGCGCTCCGCATAGCCGTTCTCGGCGATGATCTGCCGCGCCATGTCGGCGATGATCGGCACCATCTCGCACGCGGTGACCGATCGCGCCCCGGCGCGCGCGGCCATCATCGAGAGCAGGCCGCTGCCGGTGCCGATATCGAGCACGCGGGCATCGGGGCCGGTTTGCGCCAGCGCGGCGATGATCGCCGCCTCGAATGCATCGTTGCGGCGCACGTCGTTGAGCATCGGGATATGCCAGAAAGGCACCATCTCGGCGGAGAGGCGGCGGATCTGGTGTTCGATATGGATATTGCCCGGCTGCAAGGCCTGGGCGCGGCGGAACTGGTCGAGCGCCTCGATCTTGCGCCCGGCATCGGAGAGCATGACCGCGAGATTGTTGGCGGCGACCGGATTGGCGGGATCGGCAGCGCAGGCGGCCTGCATCGCGGTGATGGCGAGGTCGGGCCGGCCGGTGCGGCTGTAGATCAGCCCCTTTTCATGATGCGCGACGGCGTGATCGGGATCGAGCGCGAGCAAAGTGTCCCACAGCTCGAGCGCCTCCTCGTTCGCGCCGCGCAGGCCGAGAATTCCGGCGAGGATCGGAAGAACTTCCGCTGTGCGGTAATCGGCGTCGATGACCAGGCGGTAGCGCTCTTCGGCAGCCGCCAGATTGCCCGCTGCCTGAAGTTCCATCGCCTCGTGCAGCAGCGCGCGGGCCAGAGCGATGTCGGGTGCGGTATCGGTCATGCTGTTCCCCCCAATGGGCGTTAACTCAGTTCAACAGACTATTAACGCGAAGGGTTAACAAAGCGTCACCGGTCCCGAATTGGCATCGCGGCCCGACGCACAGGCATTTGACGTTCCGCAAAACGGAACAGAATAAGAACATATGTCCCATGTCCGCGATTCCCTCGAGTCCCTGAAAGCCCGGATTGCCGGGCTGGAACGCGTGTGTGCGGGCGAATCCGGCGGCGAACCGGCGGGGCTGGCGCGCACCGGGCATGCGGGAATCGACGCGGCTTTGGGCGGCGGACTGATGCGCGCGCGGCTGCACGAAATCTTTGCGTTCGAGGCGGACGATGCCGGGTGCGCGACCGGATTCGTCGCCGCGCTGGCGCTGAGACTCGGTGTGGGACTGGGGGGCACTCTGGTCTGGCTGCGCGAGGGCGAGGCGGAAAAGCGCGGCGGGCAATTGCACGCGCCGGGGCTGGTCGAGATCGGCCTGGCCCCATCGCAGGTGATCCTGGGCACGCTGCCCGATGCGCTGGCGGTGCTGCGCGCCGCGGCCGATGTCACGCGCTGCCCGGATGTCGGCGTGGCGGTGGTCGAGCTGTGGCGCGACCCGCGCGCGTTCGATCTCACCGCGAGCCGCCGCCTGGCACTCGCCGCCGAAGCCTCGGGCGTCACCGTGATCGCGCTGCGCATCGCCGCCACCCCTGCGCCGAGCGCGGCGCAGACCCGCTGGCAGGTGGCGGCGGCCCCCTCGCTGCCGATGGAAGCCAATGCGCCCGGCTATCCCGCCTGGGCGATCGAACTGTTGCGCCAGCGCGGACGCCCGGCGGGCGGCGCGTGGCGCGTGGAGTGGAACCGTGAACAAGCCTGTCTTGCTGAGGCCCTGCCCGTCGGCGGTGCCGGAACCGGAGGCGCAGCGGCGCTATCTGGCGCTGTTCTTCCCCTTTCTGCCGGTCGACCGGCGCGCGCGATCGGGCTGTACCGCACCGGCTAGCGCGGACGACGCCGCGCCCCTGGTGCTGGTCGAGAAGGTGCGCGGTGCGATGCGCATCGCCGCGACCTGCGCCGAAGCGCGCGCGCAAGGCCTGGTCCCCGGCATGATGCTGGCCGATGCGCGCGCGCAGGTGGCGCAGCTTCGCGTCGAGCCGCACGATCCGCTGGCCGACCTGGCCTGGCTCGAGCGGCTGGCCGATCATTGCGACCGCTTCACACCGCTCGTCGCGACCGACCCGCCCGACATGCTGGTGCTCGACATTACCGGCTGCACGCATCTGTTCGGCGGCGAAGCTGCGCTGGTCGCCGCTGCCGAGGACAGCCTGGCGCGCTTTTCCGACCATGTCCGCAGCGGTTGCGGCGACACGCCCGAGGCGGCGCAGGCGCTCGCCCGCTTCGCGCCGGGGTTGAGCTTCGCGCGGCCCGAGGACGGCGATGTCATACTGCGCCGCCTGCCGGTCGCGGCGCTGCGCATCGAGGAGGAGACCGAGACCGCCTTGGTCCGTGCGGGCCTCAAGACCATCGGCGATCTCGCGATGCGGCCCAGCGCGCCGCTCGCCGCGCGCTTCGGCGAGGAGCTGGTCGAGCGGCTCGACCGGCTGCTGGGCAGCGCCGACAGCCGCATCACTCCGCGCCGCACCCCGCCTGCGCTGCGCTTCGAGACGCGCTTTGCCGAACCGATCGCGCGCACCGAAGCGGCAATGGCGGCGCTCGCCGAGCTGGCGGGCCAGGCCGCCGAAGCGCTTGAGCAGCGCGGCATGGGCGGGCGGCATTTCGCCGCGCGCTTCTATCGCAGCGATGGCCGCACCTTCGACCTCGCGGTCGAATCGAGCCTGCCGATGCGCGATCCTGAGGTGCTGATGCGATTGCTGCACGAGCGGCTCGATGCCCTCAGCGACCCGATTGATCCCGGCTTCGGCTTCGACATGATCCGGCTGATCGTGCCGCGCATCGAGCCGTTGACCCCCGCGCAATTGCAACTGGAGGGCGGGGCGGTGAGCGAGGAGGCGATGGCCGCGCTGATCGACCGGCTGAGCAGCCGGCTGGGGCGCGGCGCGATCCGCCGGTTCCAGCCGCGCGACACGCACATTCCCGAACAGGCGGCGCTCACTTTGCCCGCGGTCGATCTGCCCGCGCCCGAGCCCTGGGAAGCGCCGCAGCCGGGCGAGCCGCCGACCCGGCCGATCCATC
>CAXRCQ010000435.1:0-8135 GCA_964228845.1 Blastomonas sp. | reverse complement strand
TTCTAACTGTTATTCCGAAGCAAAGGGCAGATCCCCACGCGTTACGCACCCGTGCGCCACTAACCCCGAAGGGTTCGTTCGACTTGCATGTGTTAGGCATGCCGCCAGCGTTCGTTCTGAGCCAGGATCAAACTCTCAAGTAGTTTCACATCTCACCGCAGCACCAACCCCAAAAGGCCAGCCAGCCACAGCAAAACGCGCTTCAAGGAGCCGTTCCTGCACAAATCTATTACGTAATGGATACGTGAAGGACATGTTTGGAACGACTTGACTTTAAACTGATACCCGCGGCCTTGAACCCCGCAGGACCAGGCGCCGTCGCCCACATGTCCCTTCATCTAAACCTACAATGTCAAAGAACAACCAGACAAAAACAGCGGACAACCAACCCTCCCCGATCTTTCGTCCGGGGGATTGGACATCCGTATATGTTGGCGACCGAGGGGAACGTCAGTGCGTCCCCGCCGGTGGAGTGGCATCTAGGCACTCGACCGATTCGAGTCAAACGCTTTTTTGCAGATTTTTATCCCGCGCGGTTTTTCCCCGGCGCGCAGCGGCTCCTGAGCCTGAAACCGCCCACGAGGCGCGCGAACAGAACAGCGCAGCCCTATGGACATGGCCGCTGCGAGAGCAACACCCCAACCGCCGCCGGGAACGCGGACGCGCCCTCAGCCTGGCAGGCGAACTCGGAAAGGGCATGTCACGATCCGCCCTTCATCTCGCCGGGGCGAATCGTCGAGACGATCTGCACGAAGGACTTGACCGCAATGCGCTCCAACCACGGCATCTGCGGCTGGAACGGCTTTTCGTGTCCAGCGAACATTGTCAGCCCCTCCATCGATCCCGAGATGAAGAGCGCCAGCATTGCCCGCTCATCTGCCGGAAGCGCAGGATTGATCTCCCCGATGGTTTCTTCCAGCGCCACGCGGGCGCGGGCGTACATTTCCTGCACGCGCTCCAGCACGAACGCGTCATGGTTGGACAAGGCCCATAGCTCCGGAAAGATGCGCGTCGTCTTCTTCGTGCAGATATCCTCAAGGATCAGGATGCACACTTCCGCCAGCCGATCCTCGGCGCTCACACCGGTTTCGTGGACGATAGCATCGAACTCGATCTCGTAACTGCTGATGACCGCATCGAGCAGCTCGCGCACCAGATCTTCCTTGGTCGGGAAATAATAGGTCAGATTGCCGAGCTTCATCCCGCAAGCCTCCGCGACTCGGCGCATGCTCATCGCGCGATAGCCCTGCTCGACCAGCAGATCGAGCGCTGCCCGCAGGATCTGGGCATGCCCGTCACGACCGCGCGCATAACCGCCTTCGCGCTGCACGATCGCCAGGTCAGGCACGATGAACTTGTTGGAAAACCGTGATTTCATGCCGGGAATCCTCGTCCTTGGCGCAAGCGATCGACGCTGGCACCAAGTGAATTTAGGACACTTGACAAAAAATGGCAAAGGCAGATTTTAAAAACCAGACAGCGCCCGATGACTTCGCAAGATGCCGCGCTTTCTGGGGGAGATTCTGATGAGCCGAAGCGTTTCACTCGGTATGTTGACAGCCGTGCTGGCATTATCAGCACCCCTGTCCGGCACGCTCGCCCAACCGGCCGAGCGGTTTCCCGCCCCCCTTGCGGAAGAACCCATTCCGGCGGTGCAGACGCTGCCGCAAACCTATCCCGCAAGCTGGATCATGGTCCATGATTTCAACTTCAACGCGATGATCGATGGCCGCGGCGTGCTGGTCGACACCGCCGATCCGGTGACCCCGGTCAAGGGCATCGTCCAGATTCCGCAATTCGGCAGTCTTCTGGTCTCGCGGACGGGGTCGGAAATCTACACCGCCGAAACCTATTATTCGCGCCTGACCCGTGGCGAGCGCACCGACGTGATCACGGTCTGGGACAAGGCGACCCTGGCACCGACCGCAGAGATCGTGCTGCCGGGCGGCAAGCGCCTGCAGCAGGTGACTTACAAGAACAACTTCCAGTTTCTGAACAGCGAAAAATGGGCGGCCATCGCCAATTTCACCCCGGCCCAGTCGGTCACGATCGTCGATCTGGCCGGGCGCAAGGTACTTGGTGAAATCGATCTGCCGGGCTGTTCGATGATCTATCCCACAGGCGAGCGCGGTTTCACGACCTTGTGCGCCGACGGCACCATGACCACGCTGCAACTGGGTCCCGATGGCGCGCTGGCGAGCAGCACCAATGTCGACACCACGGTCGATATCGACGGACAACCGCTGTTCGCGATGCCGGCCATGGTGGGGTCGACCGCGTGGTTCGTTTCCTATCACGGACAGGTGCGCGGGTTCGATCTGTCCGGACCGGTGGCCAGGCCCGTCGGCCAGGTGTTCTCGGTGGGGACCGCCGAAGGTGCCGCACCGCAATGGCGTCCCGGGGGCTGGCAGGTCATCGCATCGGACGCGGACGGCCGTCTCTATGTGCTGATGAGCCCTTCGGGTCGCGAAGGCAGCCACAAATCGGGCGGCAGCGAAGTGTGGGTGCTCGATCCCGCCAAAGGCGAACGCCTGGCCCGGATCAAGCTGCAAGGTGTCGGCATCTCGATCGAGGTCACGCGCGAAGCCAGCCCGAGGCTGATCGTGGCACGGGCGGATTCGGTCGTCGATGTGCATGACGCCCGCACCGGCGCGCTGGTGCACAGCCTGGGCAATATGGTCGGCTTCAACCCGCAGACACTGTCGGTCGTCAACTGATGGCCGAGATCAGCCTTTTTCTGGCGCTCGTCCTGGCCCTTTCGGCCGGGCACAAGCTGATCGAGCGCGAGCGGCTCGCCTCGGCAGCGGCAGCCCTGACCGGCGCGCCGCGCGCGATGGGCATGCCGATCAGCCTGGCGGTCGCCGCATACGAGGCGGCAACCGCACTCTGCCTCGTCTTTGCAGCCACACGACCGACCGGTGCCGTTCTCGCAGCTCTGCTGTGGCTGGCTTATGCCGCGGCCCTGTGGCGGCGCCAGGGCGCGGTGCTGGATTGCGGATGCAATTTCGCCGCGCGCGCCAGACCAGTGGACCGCTTTGCCGTGGCCCGCGCACTGATACTCGCCATGATCGCGTCCGCAACGATGCTGACGCCGGCCATGCCGGTCACCATCCTGTCGCCCTTCGCGGCCCTCGGGTTCCTAGCGCTCTACCTCGCGCTTGGCGAGATCATGTCCATCACGAATTTCCGACGGGGAGGCATCGCATGATCACATCTCAAATCCTGCTATGGGTCGCGGTCATCGTGCTGGCCACCGTGGTGGCAGCACTGGCCCGGCAGGTGGGCATATTGCATGAACGCATTGCCCCTGCCGGAGCCCTGACGCTGCACCAGAAGGTCAATGTGGGCGACGCGGCATCGCCGATGGTGCTGACCACGATCGACGGCCAGAGCCTGACCGTCGGCGGCAAGCGCAGGTCGCGCAGCCAATTGCTGTTCTTTGTCGCCCCCGATTGTCCGGTCTGCAAATCGCTGCTGCCGGTGGTCAAATCCTCGGCACGCGCCGAAAGCGGCTGGCTGGACGTGATACTGGCCAGCGACGGCAACGAACCGGCACAGCGCCGCATGATCATGGATCAGGGGCTGGCAGGCATCCCGTTCGTGCTTTCCGAGGCACTGGGACGGAGCTTCGGGGTCGCCAAGCTGCCTTATGCAGTGCTGATTGACGAGAACGGCAAGGTCGCCTCGCTCGGCCTCGTCAACTCGCGCGAGCATCTCGAAAGTCTTTTTGAAGCCAAGGAGCGCGGTGTCGCCTCGATCCAGGAATTCCTGGCGCGCCGCGAGGGGGAAGCTTGATCATGGCCAACTGGGACAAACTGACAGAGAAACTGGCACGCGGCGTTGCGCGGTCGACATCACGGCGCAGCCTGCTGGCCTGGCTGGGCGGTGCGGTGACGGGAGCAGCCATCATCCCGGCCCTGCCGGTATCGCGGGCCTATGCCGCAGGCGGTGCGGGCGGCGCGGCAACCGCACGGCCACCCGTTATTTCCGCCAATCCGCAGGACCCGGGCGACCAGACACAGTGCGACTACTGGCGCTATTGCGCGATCGACGGCTTCTTGTGCACCTGTTGCGGGGGAACGGTCAGCACCTGCCCGCCTGGCACCGAAATGTCTCCCATCACGTGGATCGGCACCTGCACCAACCCCGCCGACGGACGTGCCTATATCATCAGCTATAATGACTGCTGCGGCAAATCGTCGTGCGGGCATTGCCTGTGCAACCGCAACGAGGGCGACCGGCCGCCCGTCCGGCCGCAGGCGAACAACGATTACAACTGGTGCCTGGGGACAGAGAGCAGCATCTACAACTGCTCGACCGCCGTCCTGATCGGCGTCGCGGTGGAGCCGAACTGATGCGCGCGCCTCCTGTCTTGCTGGCCGCGCTCGGGCTGGCCGCTACCAGCCTGTTCCTGCGTGCGCCCGCCACAGCCGCACCCCAGGCCGACGGAGCCGCCGCCTACAAGCGGTGCGCAGCGTGCCACCTTGCCACCGGCGCAGGCGTTCCGGGCGCATTTCCGCCGCTGGCCGGGAATGTCCGCACCCTGTCGCAGAGCGCGGAAGGGCGCAGGTACATGACGCTGGTCGTGCTGAAGGGCGTGTCCGGACCGCTCAGCGTCGAGGGCAAGACCTATCGCGGGGTGATGCCTGCGCATGGAGACCTCGACGATGCGACCATCGCCGCGCTGCTCGACCATGTCGTCGCCCGGATCGCCAAGGGCAAGGCGAAGCCATTCAGCGCTGCCGAGATTGCAGCGGCCCGCAAATCGGCAGGCTCGCTCAATGCTGCGGGTGTCGGCAAGCTCAAACCCGGTGTCGGCGCAAAATGATCGCCCGGCTTCTTCCGGTGGCAGCCATTGCCCTGGTCCTTGCAGGGGCCGCGCAGGCGACGACCGAAGAAGCGATGCCGGGTGTCTACAATGCCCTACAGGCGCATAGCGATTACAAGCTGAAATGCCAGGGATGCCACCGACCCGACGGCAGCGGGGACAGCGTCTCGAACCCGCCGATGAACGGTCATGTCGCGCGCTTTCTCGGCGTTCCCGGCGGCAGGGCGTTTCTCGGACGCGTGCCTGGCGTCGCGACGGTCGATCTGGATGATGCGCGCCTTGCCAATCTTCTGAACTGGACGCTGTACCGGTTCGACCGCGGCCATCTGCCGCGCAACTTCAAGCCCTATTCCGCGACCGAGATTTCCGAGCTGCGCAAGCAGCCGCTGCGCGCCGAACGCGCCTCGGTTCGCGCGAGGCTGATCGCGCAAATGCCTGGAGTGACATTCTAGAACCACAAGGGGGATTACCATCATGAAGACACGGATTCGGGGACGGGCGTTCAAGGCCTCGCTGCTGGTGCTGCTGACCGGCACTAGCGCCACCGCCTTCGCGCAGGACAGTGAGCAGCTTGCCGATACCGGCGAAATCATCGTGACCGCCAACAAGCGATCGGAAAATCTGCAGAGCGTGTCCATCTCGGTATCGGCGGTCGCGGGGGATGCGCTGGAAAAGGGACGGACCACCCAGATCGACGAGCTCGTGTCGAAGGTGCCCAATCTGCAGCTGACGTCGACGGTCGGCGACAATACCCCCATATTCGCGCTGCGCGGCGTATCGCTGAACGATTTCAGCCTCAACCAGTCGGGCCCGGTGTATCCATCCGGCGGGGGCCGCCTTGCCTGGGTAGGCAGCGAGCGCTCTTAAGCGTGCTCTTAAGAGTGTGCTTAGGAGCGATCGGTGGGTCAGGTGACGGTATTTTCGGGGCCGGAGCGGCGTCGGCGATGGAGCGATGAGGAACGTCTGCAGATTGTGGCCGAGGCGTTCGCGCCGGGCGCGCGGGTTGCCGATGTCTGCCGCCGGCACGATGTCTCGTCCGGGCTGATCTACACCTGGCGGCGTAAGTTGCTCGATGCAGGCGTGGCCCAGGAGGCCAGCGCGCCCGAGGCACTGCCAGCGCCAGTATTCGCCGAAGCGGTGATCGACGGGGACGCGGTGCCGGTCAGCGCTGCCGAGCACCCGGCGATGATCATCGACCTGCCACGCGGCAAGCGGCTAAGCGTTTTCGCTGCGGCATCACCGGCCCTTGTCACGGCCGCGCTGAAGGCTCTGCGATGATCCCTTCCGGCGCCCGGGTCTGGATCGCGCTGGGCCACACGGATATGAGGAAGGGCATGCAGGGCCTGGCGCTGCTGGTGCAGCAGGGGCTCAAGCGTGATCCGCATGGCGGCGATCTGTTCGTATTCCGCGGTCGCGCGGGCTCGCTGATCAAGATCATCTGGCACGACGGGATCGGCATGTCGCTCTACGCCAAGAGGCTCGAGAAGGGCCGGTTCGTGTGGCCATCGGCAGCGGAGGGAACTGTGTCGCTGACCCCCTCGCAGCTGGCCTGCCTGCTGGAGGGGATCGACTGGAGGAACCCGCAGTATACGTGGCGGCCGCAGAGCGCAGGATAATCGTCGCAAGCGGTGTTTTGCCCTTGCCGCAGAGGGTGGATGATGATTCACTCAGCATCATGGAAGCCGCCATCTCGCCCCTTCCGGACGACGTTGAAGCGCTCAAGGCGCTGGTGGCGGCGATGGCCCGCAAGGCTGATGAGGCAGAGGCCAGGCTCGCCAACGCCATGGCCCACCAGAGCGCCATCGAGGCGCTGATCGCCCACCTCAAGCTGCAGATCGCCAAGCTGAAGCGCGAGCAGTATGGCCCCAGCGCCGAGCGCAGCCGCCGCCTGCTCGATCAGATGGAGCTGCAACTCGAAGAGCTCGAGGCCGACGCCGCCGAAGACGATCTGGTCGCCGAGGCAGCGGCAGCGACGACCACCACGGTCACCGCGTTCGAGCGCAAGCGGCCCGCTAGGAAGCCGTTTCCCGAGCACCTGCCGCGCGAGCGCGTCGTGGTTCCTGCCCCCTGTTCCTGCCCGGCCTGCGGCGGGGACCGGCTCTCAAAGCTCGGCGAAGACGTCACCGAGACGCTCGAGGTCATCCCGCGCTCGTGGAAGGTGATCCAGACGGTTCGGGAGAAGTTCTCGTGCCGGGACTGCGAGAAGATCGCACAGGCCCCCGCTCCTTTCCATGTGGTGCCCCGCGGATGGGCCGGGCCCAGCTTTCTCGCCATGCTCCTGTTCGAGAAGTATGGGCAGCATCAGCCCCTTAACCGTCAGGCCGAGCGGTTCGCCCGCGAAGGCGTGCCGCTCAGTCTCGCGACCCTTGCCGATCAGGTCGGCGCCGCTGCTCACGCGCTGATGCCGATCTACAAGCTGATCGAGGCGCACGTTCTGGCTGCAGACCGCATCCACGGCGACGATACCACCGTGCCCGTCATGGCCAAGGGCAAGACCGATGTGGCCCGATTATGGGTCTATGTCCGCGATGATCGGCCGTTCGCCGGGACCGATCCACTAGCTGCCCTGTTCCACTACTCGCGCGACCGGCGGGGCGAGCACCCGCAAGCCCATCTCGCGGCATGGTCCGGGATCCTGCAGGCCGATGCCTATAGCGGCTATAACGATCTCTATCGCGAAGGCCGCGACCCCGGTCCCGTGCTCGAAGCCGGCTGCTTTGCCCATGCCAGGCGCAAGTTCTTCGAGCTCGCCGATGTCGTAAGCTCGGCCCGGAAGAAGAGCCGCGGCCAGCGCGCCGCCATGTTCTATCCGATCGCGCTCGAAGCCGTGCAGCGCCTCGACGCCCTGTTCGACATCGAGCGCGGCATCAATGGCAAGAGCCCGGCCGAGCGGCTCGCGGTCCGGCAAGAACTCAGCGCGCCGCTGATGGCCGAGCTCCACACCTGGCTCACCGAGCAGGTCGCCAAGCTGTCGCGCGGCCATGACCTCACCAAGGCCTGCTTCTACATGCTCAAGCGCTGGGACGCGTTCACGCGCTTCCTCGACGACGGCCGCATCTGCCTCACGAACAACGCCGCCGAGCGCGCGCTCCGCTGCATCCCGCTCGGCCGCAAGGCGTGGCTGTTCTGCGGATCAGATCGCGGTGGACAGCGTGCTGCCGTCATCTACACGCTCATACAGACCGCCAAGCTCAACGATGTCGATCCGCAAGCCTGGCTCGCCGATGTCCTCGCGCGCATCGCCGATCATCCCGTCACCACGCTCGATCAGCTGCTGCCCTGGAAATGGGCGCCGCGCTCCGAAGCA
>CAXRCQ010000434.1:0-21647 GCA_964228845.1 Blastomonas sp. | reverse complement strand
AGCATGGCGCGCAGACCGGCCTCAGTGCTTCGCTTTCCCGTTTCCGTCTCGCGCGGTTTCAGGGGCAGCAGAGTGGCTGGACCCGGTTTTTCCCGCAAGGTCTCTATGGCTGGCTGCGCGTGCTGCTCGTGCTCGCGCTGGTCATCCAGATCGCCCGGCTCGTCTGGACCATCGTCACCCCGATCGCGCCGCTGGGCGACTGGCAGGCGCGCACCGCCAATGTCATGTCGCCCGCCGCGCGCGCGGCCCTGTTCGCCAGCTTCGACGGCTTCGACCGCGCCGCTGCCGGGGGCGGGGAGGCGAGCGCAGCGGTCACGTCGCTCGACCTGACGCTGTACGGCCTGCGCATGAACGAGGCCTCGGGCGGCGGCTCTGCGATCATAGCCGGATCGGACGGCGTGCAGCGCAGCTATGCGGTGGGTGAGGAAGTCTCGCCTGGCGTCAAGCTGGTGCAGGTGCTGTTCGACCATGTCGTGCTCGAACGCGGCGGCGCCCGCGAGAGCCTGTTTCTCGACCAGTCCGTGCCTGCCGAGACCGTCGGCGATGCGCCGATGACCGCCGCGCCCGTCGCCGGTGCCACGCCGCCGCCGGTCGTCCAGGCGCCCGGGCCACTCAACGCGGAGGCAATCGCCGGCGGTATCGGCTTTGCCCCGCGCATCGAAAATGGCCGACCGACCGGCTTTGCCGTGACGCCCAAGGGCGATGGTGCGGTCTTCGCCCAGGCAGGTTTCCGCGCCGGTGACATTGTCGTCGAGATCAACGGCCGCAAGGTTTCGTCAGCAGCGGATGCGGCGGCGCTGACCGGTCAGATCAAGCCCGGCGCGCGGCTGTCGCTGCAGGTCGAACGCGGCACCGAAATCCTTCCCATCGCGATCATCATCCCGGAAAAATGAAAAAGCACATCTCCCTTTTCGCGCTGGGCGTGGCCCTCGTATTCGCCCAGCCGCTTGCGGCGCAGCACAGCCTCAACGTTCGCGATGCCGATGTGCGCGCGTTCATCGAGGATGCCGCGCAGGTCACGGGCCGCACCTTCATCATCGACGGCCGGGTCCAGGGCAAGGTTTCGGTGGTGACCGACCGGCCGCTCAGCCGAAGCGAATATTTCGAGGTGTTCCTCTCCACGCTGCGCGCCAACGGGCTGATCGCGGTGCCGACGGCCAACGGCGCCTATCGCATCCAGCCGACCGATGGCGCGGCCTCTGCGCCGGGCCGAGTGGGCAGCCGCGGCGCGCAGAACGAGTTCGTCACCGAGGTGTTCCGCCTGCGCGCGATCGATGCGACTACCGCAGTCGAGACGCTGCGTCCGCTGGTCAGCCGCGAGGGATCGATCACCGCCAATCGTAGCGGCAACAGCCTTGTCGTTGCCGATTATGCCGACAATATCCGCCGCATCCGCGCGCTGATCGGCCAGATCGACCGCGACAATGCCACGACCCAGGTCATCACGCTCGCCCATGCCGGCGCGCGCGAGATCGCGATGACGCTGCAGCAGCTCGCGCCTGCGCCCGGTGGCGGTGCGGAAGGCGGCGGCGGTGCGCCGCTGGTGTCGGTGGTTGCGGTGGATTCGAGCAATTCGGTCGCCTTGCGCGGCGATGCGCCGACGGTTGCCCGTCTGACCGCGATCGCCAAGGAGCTCGATGCGCGCGCGGCCAACGGCAGCGAGATTCGCGTGATCTGGCTCGATTATGCCGATGCCGAACAGCTGGTGCCGGTGCTCCAGATGATGGTCGGCGCGCAGGGTGGCGGCGCGGTGACGCCGATGTCGGCGACGCCTGCGGCGGCACCGTCGGCCAATGGCGCGGCACCTGCTCCCGCAGCGGCGGTGGGCGGGGCCGTCGCCCTGTCCAACGGGCGCGGCCAGGCGATCATCACCCGCTATGAGGGCGCGAACGCCGTCATCATCTCCGCCCCGGTCGATGTCCAGCGCTCGCTCGCCGAGCTGGTGCGCCAGCTCGACATTCGCCAGGAGCAGGTGCTGGTCGAGGCGATCATCGTCGAGATTTCCGACCGCGTCGCTCGCGAGCTGGGCGTGCAGTTCCTGATCGGCGGCAAGGACATTCCCTTCCTCGTCACGCCGTTCAGCAATGTCTCGCCGAATATCCTCGATATCGCGGGCGGGCTGCTCGCCGACGAGCTAGACGAGACCACTACGGTCATCAACGGCAACACCGTCACCACCAGCAACAACAGCGCGGTGGGCAACTTGCTGCGCCAGAATGCCGCGCAGAGCATCCTGGGCGCACGCGGCGGCTATTCGGGTTTTGCCGCCGATATCGGCAACAACCGGGTGCTCGGCGCGATCATCAACGCCGTGCAGGAAGACAGCGAGTCGAACATCCTGTCGACGCCGTCGCTGACCGTGAACGACAATGTGAAGGGGTCGATCCTGTTCGGGCAGGAAATCCCGATCAGCACCGGCGAGGCGCTGTCGAACAATTTCGACAATGCCTTCCGCACCATCCAGCGCCAGAATGTCGGCATCGAGCTGGAGGTAAAGCCGCAGATCAACGCGGGCAATCAGGTCAAGCTCGACATCAGGCAGGAGGTCAGCTCGATCGTCGGCCCGGTCAGCGACGATTTCAACGAGCTGATCATCAACAAGCGCGAGGTCAAGACCACGGTCACGGTGAAGGACCGCGAGATCATCGCGCTGGGCGGGCTGCTCGACGACAATGAGCGCCGCACGATCCAGAAGATCCCGCTGCTCGGCGACATCCCGATCCTGGGCGAACTGTTCAAGTCGCGCGGCAAGGAGCGGACCAAGACCAACCTGATGGTTTTCATCCGCCCGACGATCCTGCGCACGGCGGAGGACGCACAGGCGCTGGCAGCGCGCCGCTACAACTATATCCGCGCGGCGCAGGTCGAGTTCAATCCGAAGAGCGAACCGTCGATTGACACGATCGTGCTGCAATATCTTGGCGCAAATGTTCCCGTTGCGCCGCCTGCGGGTCCAAGCGACCAGGTGATTGCGCCGCGCGCCATGCCCAGCACCGCGCCGATCGACAGCACGACGCTGCCGCCCAGCGTTCCGGCGCAGCAGGAGCTGCCGCCGACCGGAGGCCAGCCATGATGATCCGCAAAGGCGATGCGCCTGACGAGGCCCTGGAAGGTGCCGACTCCGGAGAGGCGACAGTCGATGTCGAACGCACGCTCACCCGGGTGATGCTCGATATTCCCTATGGCTTTGCCCGCGACAATGGCGTGGTCATGCTGGGCGAGGCGGACGGGCGGCTCAAGGTCGCGCTGCGCGAGGGCGCAGACCCCGTCGCACTGCTCGAAGTACGCCGTTATCTCGCCATGCCGTTCGATGTGGAAATGGCCCCGGTTGCGCAGTTCGAGCGCTATCTGTCCGATCATTATGCGGTCGATGGCAATGCGGCGGCAATGGCGAGCTCGCTCAACATCGATGGCGGAGATCTGGAACTGCTGGCGAGCGACCTGCCGAGCGCCGAGGACCTGCTCGACAGCGCCGACGATGCGCCCGCGATCCGGCTGATCAACGGCGTGATTGCCGAAGCCGCGCGCCAGGGCGTGTCGGATATCCATATCGAGCCGTACGAGACCGGTCTGGTCATCCGCATGCGCATGGATGGCGTACTGCAGGAAAAGCTGCGCATGCCGCCCAATGTCGCGCCGGTGATCGTCAGCCGCATCAAGGTGATGGCACGGCTCGACATTGCCGAGCGGCGCGTGCCGCAGGACGGCCGCATCGGCCTCACCATCGGCGGCAAGCTGCTCGACGTCCGCGTCTCGACCCTGCCCAGCCGCGCGGGCGAGCGCGTGGTGCTGCGCCTGCTCGACAAGGAAAATGCCAATATGGATCTGGGGCTGCTGGGCATGAGCCCGCGCACCCACAAGATCCTGGCCGAGGCGCTGGCCGAGCCCAACGGCATCATCCTGGTCACCGGTCCGACCGGATCGGGCAAGACGACCACGCTCTATTCGTGCCTCAAGCAGCTGAACGACGGTTCGCGCAACATGCTGACGGTCGAGGACCCGGTCGAATATGCGATCGAGGGTGTCGGCCAGACCCAGGTCAATGCCAAGGTTGGCCTGACCTTCGCGGCGGGGCTGCGCGCGATCCTGCGTCAGGACCCCGATGTGGTGATGATCGGCGAAATCCGGGATCACGAGACGGCGGAAATCGCGGTCCAGGCCTCGCTCACCGGGCATCTGGTGCTCTCGACCGTGCATACCAACGATGCGATCGGCGCGATCACCCGCATGCGCGACATGAAGATCGAGCCGTTCCTGCTGGCCTCGACCCTCCGGGCCGTCGTCGCGCAGCGGCTGGTGCGGCGGCTGTGCCCCGAATGCCGCGAGCCGGTCCAGGCCGATGGCTCGCTCGCCTCGCTGCTCGGCTTCGACAAGGGCACCGTGGTCTATCGCCCGGTCGGTTGTGATTCGTGCAATCACACGGGCTTTGCCGGCCGCATCGGCGTGTTCGAGGCGGTGCGGGTCGACGAGACCATCCGCCGCCTGATCAACGACAATGGCGACGAGGCGATCATCGCGCGGCATGCCTTTCTCAACGCGCCCAATCTCGGCTCTGCCGCGCGCGAGCTGGTTCGGACGGGCCAGACCACGGCGGAAGAGGCGATCCGCATCTCCCGGCGCGAGGCCGAGCCGGTTCCGCCCGAAATGATCGATGGCTGACTTTGCCTATCGGGTGATCGATGCCGCCGGGCGCGAGCGGGAAGGGCGCATCTCCGCCGCTTCCGACGCGCAGGCGCGCGCCGCGCTGATCCGAAAGTCCTTCCATATCGTCGCGGTCAATCCCGCGCCGCCGCGCAAGCCGCTGCTGTCGCGCGACGCGACGGCACGGCTCAGCCCCAAGCAGCTCACCCTGTTCACCCGGCAGATGTCCTCGCTGATGTCGGTCAGCCCGTTGGAAGAGGCGCTGCGCACGATCAGCCGCCAGACCGAGAAGGCCAACGCGCGCGCGGTGCTCATCAACGTGCATGGCGGGGTGATGGAGGGCCAGTCGCTCGCCGAGGCGATGGCGCGCGAACCGCGCAGCGTCCCGCCGCTCTATCGCGCGATGATCAGCGCGGGCGAAAGCTCGGGCTCGCTCCCCGTTATCACCGAGCGGCTGGCGTTGCTGCTCGAGCAGCAGGCCGAGGTGCGCGGCAAGCTCATCTCCGCGCTCGCCTATCCGATCATCCTGACGCTGGTCGCGCTGGGCGTGGTCGCAGGGCTGATGATCTCGGTGGTTCCGCGCGTGGTCGAGCAGTTCGACAATGCCCAGACCCAGCTGCCATTGATCACGCGCATCGTCATCGGTATCTCAGCGTTTCTCGCCGACTGGTGGTGGGCGATTGTGCTGGCGATGCTCCTGGCGGGGGTTGCCTTCTGGCGCGCGATGAAGGTTCCCGCGTTCAAATATCGCGTCGATACTTTGCTCTTGAAACTGCCGTTCATTGGCCGGCTGATCCGCGACATGAACGCGGCGCGGCTGGCGCGCACGCTCGCGACCATGGTGCAGAGCCGCTTGCCGCTGCTCGAGGGGATGAAGCTCACCACGCGCACGGTGCGCAACAGCGTGCTGCGCGAGGCGCTGGAAGAGGCGGTGGAGGCGATCCGCTCGGGCGGTTCGCTCTCGGCGGCGCTGCGCAATGCCGGGACATTTCCGCCGCTGCTCGTCTATCTCGTCGCGAGCGGCGAGAGTGCGGGCCAGCTCGACATCATGCTGGAACGCGCTGCCGATTATCTGGAGCGCGAGTTCCGCAATTTCACGACCACCGCGATGGCGCTGCTCGAACCGGCGATCATCGTGGTGATGGGCGGGGCGGTCGCGCTGATCATCCTGTCGATCCTGCTGCCGATATTGCAGCTCCAGAACCTGACCGGACTCTAGAGGAAGACCCCATGCTGAACATCCGAACCCTGCTGTTGAAGCGCCTGAGCCGCGAAGCCCGCAAACGCGCCAATGGCTTCACCCTGGTCGAACTGATGGTGGTGATCTTCATCATCGGTCTGCTCGCGACCATCGTCGTCATCAACGTGCTTCCCAGCCAGGACAAGGCGATGACCGAAAAGGCGCGCAGCGACATCGCGACGCTATCCCAGGCGCTCGAAATGTATCGGCTCGACAACCTGGCCTATCCGGGCACGGCGGAAGGGCTGAACGCGCTGGTCACCGCCCCGCCGACGCTGGCGCAGCCGGGCCGCTATCGCAGCGGCGGCTATATCAAGAAGCTGCCGCAGGACCCCTGGGGCCGTCCGTACCAATATGTCAGCCCCGGCACGACCGGCGCGTTCGATCTCTATTCGCTGGGCGCGGACGGCGCACCGGGCGGCGAGGCCGAGAATGCGGACATCACGGCCGATGGGGCTTGAGGCTCCAAAATCCCCCCCCAGCTTGCTCGGGGAGGATTTTGACTGGGCCCCTGCCTTCGCAGGGGCGCATCCGCGCAAGCGCGAATGCGGCTTCACCTTGATCGAACTGATGGTCGTGCTGTTCATCATCGGCCTGGTCGCGGGTGCGGTGGTGCTGGCGCTGCCGGGGGATAGTGCCGCGCTGTCCGAGGACGCCGATCGCTTTGCCGCGCGTGTTGCGGCGGCGCGCGACGAGGCGGTGGTGAGTGCTCGCCCGATCGCGGTGTGGATCGCGCCGTCAGGCTATGGTTTCGATGCGCGCCAGGATCGCGCCTGGGTGCCCTTGAACGCGCGCACCCTGCCCAATCAGGACTGGAAGCCGGGTACGATCGCGCGGGTCGAGGAAGCCGCTGTCGAGGGAGAGAAGGACGAAGCGGAACAGGGCCGCGCGCGCTTCTGGTTCGATTCGACCGGCCTACCCAATACGCCTGTGACCGTCGTGCTGGCGCGCGGGGTCAACAGCGACCGCATCGTCATCAGCGCGACCGGCGAGGTCGGCCGCCCGAAATGAGTGTCAGCGCCAGCGCAGGTTGCCGCGGCTGAGCTGGTCGAGACTCGTAACCCCCATCAGCTTCATGCCGCGCTCGATCTCGCCGCGCAGATTGGCGAGCGTCCGCTCCACACCGCGCTGCCCCCCGGCGGCGAGTGCGTACAGGTACAGCCGCCCGCCCGAACAGGCTTTTGCGCCGACGCTGAGCGCTTTCAGCACATGCGTGCCGCGCGTGATGCCGCCGTCGCAGATCACCTCGATCCGGTCGCCGACGGCATCGACGATCTCGGCGAGCTGGTCGAACGGCGCACGGCTGCCGTCGAGCTGGCGCCCGCCATGATTGGAAACCATGATCGCGGTGGCACCGATATCGACCGCGCGGCGAGCGTCCTCGACGCTCATCACGCCCTTGAGGCAGAAGGGGCCGCCCCATTCGGCTCGGATCTGCTCGGCCATCTTCCAGTCCATATTCTGGTCAAGCATCGTGTTGAAATAGTCTGCGACCGAAATGGCAGCGTTGGTCCCGGCGGCGACATGGCTTTCGAGATTGGGCAGCGAGAAGCGCTCGCGCCCCAGATAGTTGAGCGTCCAGCCCGGATGCGTCGCGAAGCTGATCGCGGATGAGGGGGTGAGGCGCGGGGGCGAAGTGAAGCCGGTGTGCAGGCAGCGTTCGCGCTTGCCCGACACGATGGTGTCGACCGTCAGCGCCAGCGCGTCGAACTTCGCCGCCTTGGCCGCCTGGATCAGCGCCGCGTTGAGTCCCCTGTCCTTGTGGACATAGAGCTGGAACAGCTTGGGGCTCGCTATGCTCTCGCCGATCTCCGCGAGGCTCACCGTGGCGAGCGAGGAAATGCCGAAGAACGTGGCGAACTTCTCCGCCGCTGCACCCACCGCCTTTTCGCCGCGCCAGTGGAACAGGCGCTGCAACGCGGTGGGCGAAAGGAAAAGCGGCATGTCGATCCTGCGGCCCATCAAGGTAGTCGACATGTCGATATCGGCAACGCCCGCGAGCACATTGGGGACAAGGTCGCAGTCCTCATAGGCCCGGGTGTTGCGGTTGCGCGTCACCTCGTCATCGGCGGCACCGTCGATATAATGGAAGACCGGATAGGGCAGCTTCTTGCGTGCAAGTTCGCGGAAATCATCGACCGTGTGGCAATCGACCAGCCGCCGCACCGGAAATCGTCGCATGATGAGCCCCCGAATCAGAAAAATCCTCCCCTGCAAGGGGAGGGGGACCATCCGCAGGATGGGGGAGGGGTGTCAACCTCTCGCAGGCGTGGACACCCCTCCGTCTCGCCTGTGGCGATCCACCTCCCCGCGCAGGGAAGGATTTGGTCACTTCACAGC
The DNA here is from genome assembly GCA_964228845.1 of Blastomonas sp. Classification (GTDB taxonomy): domain Bacteria; phylum Pseudomonadota; class Alphaproteobacteria; order Sphingomonadales; family Sphingomonadaceae; genus Blastomonas. The sequence continues at coordinate 13,426 of CAXRCQ010000434.1, read as the reverse complement.
ATTCGGCTGCGGTGCGGAAGGATATTTGCACCCCCGCTGCAGGCCGACGCCCTTCAGGAAGCTGCGGCGCACCACGCCCGCATATACCGCGGCATTGTACCGCCGTTCCTGCGCCGCCGCGCCGGAAATCTCCCGGATCACGCCGCGAAAGGGGATGATCGAGTTGACCAGCAGGCCGCCGATCTTGCCGGCCGTGTCCTTGCGCTTGTCGTCGCGCGTGGCTTCGTAAGGCACATCCAGATCCTCGCCCAGCACCGCATCCATGTCGCCGATCGCGCTCCTGATCTGCGCGCAGGTCTTGATGCCGACGAGTGAATAGGGCTTGTCCTGGATGCGCAGCAGATTTTCCGGAATATCCTTCTTGTCGATGCCGACATCCTCGACCGGCTGGGTCACGACGTCCTCGGCCACCTTTTCGGTCGAGCGGGGTCTGTCCGCCGCCTGGTTCTGGGCTGCAGCGGGCAGGGCAGAAGCCAGGACGGCCAGGCTGGCAAAAGCGGTGATGGTACGGCGCATAAGTCTTCCCCTGTCGCTCGGCACCCGGTCAGGGCACCTGTTGAAAGCGCATACGCACCATCCGGGCAAAGGCTGCGCCCCGGTTACAGGCGTGCCGCGCTGAACGTGTCGCACTGCGCCGGATCGCCGGTGGTGAGGCCCTTTTTGAGCCACGCCATGCGCTGTGCCGAGGTGCCATGCGTGAAGCTCTCCGGCACCGGCCTGCGCCCTGCCGCCTTTTGCAGCGTATCGTCGCCGATGGCATTGGCGGCGGTCAGCCCTTCCTCGATATCGCCGGGCTCGATGCGCTCGCGGTTGCGCGCGGCCCAGACCCCGGCATAGCAATCCGCCTCCAGTTCCATGCGCACCTGAAGCTCGTTGCCCTGCGCCTCGCTCGCCGACTGCTGCGCGCGGCGGACCTCGTTCGAGCGCCCGGTGATCGTCTGGATATGATGGCCGACCTCGTGCGCGATGACATAGGCCTGGGCAAAATCGCCCGCCGCCTGAAAGCGCGTGGCCAGCTCGTCGAAAAAGCTGGTGTCGAGATAGATGCCATTGTCCGCCGGGCAGTAGAACGGCCCCATTGCGCTTTGCGCCGCGCCGCAGCCCGAGCGGCCGTTACGGTCATAGAAGGTCAGCGTGGCGGGCTGATATTGCTGGCCCTGTTCGCGGAAGATCGCGCCCCAGGTGTCCTCGGTGCTGGCGAGCACCTGGCAGCTGAACTTGCTCTTCTCGTCGACCACACAGCTTTGCGCGGCACTCTGTCCGCCCTGCTGCGTCGCCACCGGTGCGCCGCCGGGCAGGCCGCCGCCCTGCATCAGTTCCATGGGGTTGATGCCGAAAATGAGCGCCGCGATGCCCAGGATGATGACGGTACCGATCCCCATCTTGCCGCCGCCGATCGGCAGGTTGAAGCCGCCGCCTCCTCCGCCGCCGCGCTGGTCGGAAATATTGTCGCTGGTGCGATAATCGTCGAGCTTCATGACCGGCGCTGTTCCCTTTTGCGGCTTGGCTGCGAACAGTAACACCGGAAGGTGCGATTTAGCACCATCGATTTTTGCGCGAATTGCCTTATTGTGCAGTGCGGCATAAATGCGCTGCCCCGGAAGTCGCTGGAGAAAAGTCATGCCCGCATCGCACGAACAGATGGACCTGCAATCGGCTGCCGTGCCGCTGCCACCGACCGTGGCGCTGCTGCTTCAGGGCGGTGGCGCGCTCGGCTCCTATCAGGCGGGCGTGTTCAGCGAGCTGGTGCGGCAGAATGTGCGAATCGACTGGGTCGCGGGCATCTCGATCGGCGCGATCAACTCGGCGATCATCGCGGGCAACGAACCGAATGTCGCCTGCGAAAGGCTGCGTGCGTTCTGGGAACTGGTGACGTCCGGGGCACCCCAGTTCTTTCTGGGGGACAGCGACGCGCTGCGCGAGATCAATCATTTCGCGGGCGCGGCCATGGCGGCGGGCGTCGGCGTTCCGGGCTTTTTCCGCCCGCATCTCATTCCTGCGCCCTTCGCCTGGCCCGGGACGCCGGCGGCGGTGAGCATGTATGACACCAGCGAGATGGCGAATACGCTCGACCGGTTCGTCGACTGGGACCGGCTCAACAACGGGCCGGTGCGCTTTTCGGTCGGCGCGGTGAATGTCGAATCGGGCAATTTCTATTATTTCGACACGCGCGATCCGCAAGGGCCGCAGACGATCGACGCGCGGCATGTGCTCGCCTCGGGCGCGCTGCCGCCGGGCTTTCCACCGATCGAGATCAATGGCAAATATTACTGGGACGGCGGCCTCGTCAGCAATACGCCGCTGGCTTATGTGCTCGAAAACCAGACCAGCGACATGCTCGCCTTCCAGGTCGATCTCTTTCCCGCCAAGGGAGAGGTGCCGACCAAGTTTGCCGATGTGCTGAGCCGCGAGAAGGACATCCGCTATTCGAGCCGTACCCGCCAGGTGACCGACTATCATCTCAAGCTGCGCAAGGAGCATGAGGCGCTGCGCAACGTGCTGTCGATGCTGCCGAAGGAGATGTGCTCGCAGCCTGACGTGCAGCGGATGCGCGCGTTGGTGAACGACAATGCGGTCAACATCGTCCACCTGATCTACAAGGTGCAGAACTGGGAGAGCGGGATGCGCGATTTCGAATTCTCTCGCGCGACGATGGACATGCACTGGCAGCAGGGCATAGACGCGGTGCGCGCGACGATGCAGAAGGGCGATATCCTGGCGCAGAACATTCTGGACGGAAAGACCGCCGCGTTCGATCTTGCGCCGCACAAGTGAGCAAGCGGGAGGATTCGATGCGATTTGCCTTGAAGGCACTGGCGGGACTGGCGCTGTTGGCAGCGAACGGTGTCGCGCTGGCCGAGCGCTGGCAGGATGTCGCCACCCCCGCCGATGCCGAGCGGCTCAGGGCGCGCGACGCCACCTTCGCTGCCGCGCTCAAGGAAGTGCGCTTGTCCGAATATGCGGGCGAACTGGCGAGGAATGCGCTGCTTTACGATCCCGAAAAGCGTCTTGCCGAGCCGCTTCCGCCCGAGGGCAAATACTGGTGCGCGACGCACAAGCTGGGCGGCCAGTTTCTCGCCTTTATCGCCTATCCGGATTTCGTCTGCGCCATCTATGGCAAGGGCGACAAGCGACAGTTCGTCAAGCTCACCGGCTCGCAGCGCCCGGTGGGCTATATCCATGCCGACACGAAGCGCAGCGGCGTCTTTCTCGGGTCGCTGATGCTCGGCGATGATGCAGCGCTCGTGCCTTATGGCCAGGACAAGGAGCGCGATCTCGCTGGCACGGTCGAACGGATCGGCAAGGATCGCTGGCGGATCGTCTTCCCGCGACCCTATTATGAATCGACGATGGACATCATCGATCTCAGGCCGATGAAATAACCGCCCATGCCCAGCGGAACGGCTCTCGGCTATTCGATCATCATGCTGATGACCGGGATCGGCATTCCGGTGATGGCCGCGCTCAACGGACAGCTCGGCGTCCGGCTGGGCAATCCGGCAGCCGCATCGGTCATCCTGTTCCTGTCGGCGCTGCTGATTGCCATCGCGGCGACGGGCATAGTCGGTCTGCCCGACATGGCCAGGCTGCGCGCTGCGCCTGCGCACCTGTTCTTCTCCGGCGCGTTCGTTGCCTTCTATGTTCTTTCGATCACCTGGATCGGGCCACGCTTCGGCATCGGCAATGCGGTGTTTCTTGTCCTGCTGGGGCAGATCGTCGCCGCCGCGATGATCGACCATTTCGGCCTTTTCGGCGTTCCGCGCAGCCCGTTGACGGCACTGCGCATCGGCGGAATGGCGGTCATGACGATCGGCGTCATGATGGCGCGGCGGATCGGGTGAGCATTTTAGACTGACAGGGCAAAAACAAGGCGTTAGCGTGTCCCCAAACACATGTCTGGGGAGACACATATGCCGGTCGCCAAGTTTGTCGCGCGCGCCTTTGCCGCATCCGCCCTCGCGCTCGCCGCAGCCACGCCGCTCGCCGCGCAGGATACGATCCGCGCCGATATTGCCGCCGACATGCCGGGGCTGATGGAGCTGTATCGCGACCTGCACGCCAATCCCGAGCTGAGCTTCCAGGAAGTGCGCACGTCGAAAAAGCTCGCCGAAGAAGCGCGCAGATTGGGCTTCGAGGTGACCGAGGGCGTCGGCAAGACCGGGGTTGTCGCGGTGATGAAGAACGGCCCCGGCCCGGTGGTGATGCTGCGCGCCGATATGGACGGGCTGCCGGTGGTCGAACAGACCGGGCTGCCGTTCGCCAGCAAGGTGCGCGCGATGAGCCCGGCGGGCATCGAGACCGGGGTAATGCACGCCTGCGGCCACGACACGCACATGACCGGCTGGGTCGCCACCGCGCGGCAGCTGGTAAAGCGCAAGGCCGAATGGTCGGGCACGCTGGTGATGATTCTGCAACCGGCGGAGGAGATCGGCTCGGGCGCGGTCGCGATGCTCGACGACGGGCTGTTCACGCGCTTCCCCAAGCCGCAATATGTGCTGGGCTTTCACGATGCCGCACAGGCGCCTGCCGGGTTCATCGGCTATACGCCGGGCTTCGCGCTCGCCAATGTCGACAGCGTCGACATCAAGGTGAAGGGGCTGGGCGGGCACGGTGCCTATCCGCAATCGACCAAGGACCCGATCGTGCTCGGCGCGCGCATCGTCACCACGCTGCAGACGCTGATCAGCCGCGAGCTCGATCCGCAGGATGCCGCCGTCGTCACCGTCGGCAGCTTCCAGGGCGGAGCCAAGCACAACATCATCTCGGACGAGGCAACGCTGCTGCTCACCGTGCGCAGCTATTCTGACGAGACGCGCGCGAAGATCATCGACGGCATCAAGCGGATCGCGAAGGGTGAGGCGATAGCCGCCGGCGTGCCCGAGGACCGGATGCCCGAGGTCAAGCTCGCCGATACCTTCACGCCCGCGGTCTATAACAGCCCCGAATTCACGACAGAGATCGGCACATTCCTCAAGAGCCGGTTCGGCGACAAGCGCGTCGCGCAGGTGCCCCCCTCGATGGGCGGCGAGGATTTCAGCCGTTTCTACCGGGCCGATCCCGACAATATCAAGAGCATGATCTTCTGGGTCGGCGGGGTGCCGCTCGCCGAGTACAACAAGGCAAAGAAGGAGGGCATTGAAATGCCCTCGCTGCACAGCCCGTTCTGGGCACCCGAGGCCGATACCGTCATCGCGACCGCCGCCGAGGCGATGACCGCGATGACGCTCAAGCTGATGGCGAAACCCTGATCAGATCAGCTGCGGCTGGCGCTCGGGCGCGCGGCTGCCCACGCCCGGCAGGTTGAGCGCCGAGACCATCTCGCGCAATTCCTGCCGCGCGATGATATGGCTGGTGCCCAGATCCGCCAGATGGCCCTTGTCGAGCAGGGTGAGGCCCGAGGGGAAGAGTTCGCGATAGACCACGCGCTCGGACAGGCCCTGGACATAGCGGAAGCCGACGCGCTTGGAGAGCTCGGCGAGCGCAGCATCGAGCCTGCGCTTGTTGCGGGCGTCGGTCTGCTGGGTGCGGTTGCGCAGCACCACCCAGTCGATCTCGATCCCGTCGGTCTTGGCGCGCGCCTTGCGGGCTTCCCAGATCAGCTCGGCATAGAAGCTCAGGCGGCGGACCTTGAAATTCTCGGGGTCCACCTGGCCGATCAGGTCGAAATCGACGAAGCTGTCGTTGAGCGGCGTCACCAGGGTATCGGCACGGGTGGCGACGAAGCGCGCGAACTTGTCGTCGCGGCCCGGCGTGTCATAGACCAGAAAATCGCAGTCCTGCGACAAGGCGGCCACCATCTGTTCGAGCCGCGCCTGATTGTCGTCCTTGAACACCTCGAATTTCGGCGTGGGCAGATCGATACCGCGGCGCTGGAGTGTCTGGACGCGGTTCTCCAGATAGCGGTGCAGTGTGCGCTGGCGCGGGTCGAGATCGATCGCACTGACCCGGAAGCCGAGATAGGACAGGGCGACGGCGACGTGCACCGCGCTGGTCGATTTTCCGGTGCCGCCCTTTTCGTTGGCAAACACGATATGGTGCGCGGACGCCTTGCGCGTCATCATGTCCATGGTCTTTCCAGCCCCTTCCAGCCGGCGCATGATTGTGCCAGTGCTGCTGTGTGAATCACTCGCGGCGTGTACCGCAATCAACTGCGGCGTTCCCTATCGGAGGCTTTACCAAGGTGCAAATTTTACGTCGGGTGGACAGGTTGCGGTCGGCGGTCTCGCTGCTGAGAGGGCAGGGCGGGCATGTCGCGCTGGTACCGACCATGGGGGCGCTGCACGCCGGGCATATGCAGCTGGTGAAGGAGGCGAAGCAGCGCGCCGACCATGTCGTGGTGTCGATCTTCGTCAACCCGAAGCAGTTCGGCGCGAACGAGGATCTGGGCTCCTATCCGCGCCAGGAGGAGACCGACGCGGCGATGCTGAGCGAGGCTGGCGTCGCGATCCTCTGGGCACCCGATGTCGAGCAGGTCTATCCCGCAGGATTTGCTACCAATATCAGCGTCGCCGGGGTGAGCGATGGCCTGTGCGGCGCAGCGCGGCCCGGGCATTTCGACGGTGTCGCCACCGTGGTCGCCAAGCTGTTCAACCAGGTCCAGCCCGACATGGCGCTGTTCGGCGAGAAGGATTACCAGCAGCTCGCGGTGATCCGGGCGATGGCGCGCGATCTCAACTTCGGGCTCGACATCATCGGCGTGCCGACGGTGCGCGATGCCGACGGTCTCGCGCTGTCATCGCGCAACGCCTATCTGTCGGCCGAGGAACGCGCCGCCGCCGCCATGCTGCCGCGCGCGATGCAGGCAGGGATCGCGGTGATCGAGGCGGGTGGATCGGTGCAGGTTGCGATCGAGGGCATCGAGCAGGCCTTGCTGGCAGCCGGATTTGCCTCGATCGACTATGTCACGCTGGCCGATTCCGTAACGCTCGAGCCGATCGATCTGGCAGATAGACCGGCGCGCCTGCTGGTTGCTGCGCGAATAGGTCGCACGCGATTGATCGACAACATGCCGGTGCAGCCGATCTGAATGTAAAACTTCTGGCATGGTATCTGCCGAATTAACCATTTTTTCACCATGCTTTCCCAATCTTGCCGCGTCGGATGTTCCGACACATGCAATAGAGGGGCATGTGAGATGGCAAACAGTCTGAAGTCTGCGACCTTTTTGATCGAGAGTAAGCTCGCGGCGGCCGCGCGCGGCGATATCAATGCCTATTTCGAATTGGGTGTGGCGTTCTCCACCGGCGGGCACGGCGTCAATGTCGACCTGATCGAGGCGCACAAATGGTTCAACCTCGCCGCCGTCAAGGGCCATGAGGAAAGCCAGCTGTGCCGCGCCGAGATCTCGGAAGAGATGACCGCACGGCAGATCGCCGAAGCCCAGCGCGAGGCCCGCGCCTGGCTCCAGCAGATCGCAGCGCGCGCCGCCTGAAGGCCTAGCGGGCTGCCTGGCGATAGCGTTCGAACCAGGCGATGATCGCCGAAGCCTTGGCCGCGCTCTGCGACGGCCTGGCCGCGATTCCGCCATGGCTGGCACCCGGCACCTTGACCAGCGCCGTGGGCACGCCGACGAGCTTGAGCGCGGTATAATATTGCTCTGACTCGCTCACCGGGGTGCGATAATCCTCACTGCCGACGACCACGAGCGTCGGCGTCTTCACATTGCCGACCAGCGACAGCGGCGAGCGCGCCCAGTAGCTCGCCTGATCCTCCCACGGCATCTTGCCGAACCAGTATTTCGCAAAGAACGCCGGTCCATCGGCGGTCAGCGCCTGGCTGGTCCAGTTGATCACCGGCTTCTGCGTTGCTGCCGCCCGGAACCGCGTCGTCTTGCCAACGATCCAGCTGGTCAGCACCCCGCCGCCCGAACCTCCAGTGACGAACAGCTGGTCGGGATCGGCCACGCCATCGGCAATCGCCTTGTCCACCATCGACATGAGGTCGTCATAGTCGTTGCCCGGATAGGCATGGTGGATGAGGTTGGCGAATTCCGCGCCATAGCTGGTGGATCCGCGCGGATTGACCGATAGCACCGCATAGCCTGATGCGGCGTAAAGCTGGTTGTCGGTCGAGAAATGCGGACCATAAGCCGAGAACGGCCCGCCATGGATTTCCAGCACCAGAGGCACGCGTTGACCTGCGACATGGCCCGGCGGCAGCGTCAGCCAGCCTTCTACCTCGCGGCCGTCGAACGACGAGGCCACGGTCATCTTGCGCACTTCGCCCAGCCGCTTCGATGCCATCAAGGACTGGTTGAGCCGGGTCAGAGCGCGTGTCCTGCCGCCGCTCGCCAGCATCACGTCAGCCGGTTTGGTCGCGTTGCCGCCCGCATAGGCGATTGCTCCGGTCTTCGCGACGCTGAACGATCCGCCCGAATAGGGCCGGTCGAGCGACGATCCGGTCAGCCCGCGCACGAGCTCGCGCACCGATCCGTCCATGCCGATGCGCGCGACCAGCGTCTCGCCATGATCGTCATATTGCGCGATCAGCGCCTGGCCGTCGGGTGCCCAGACGATGCTGTCGATGCTGCGGTCGAGCGACGGAGCGATGGCGCGCTTGGCGGACCCGTCGCGGTTCATCACATAGGCCTGGACATTGTGATAGCCGAGCAGCTTGTCGTCGAAGCCGAGATAGGCGATCCGGCTGCCATCGGGGGAGACGACAGGCCCCGCATCGGGACCGTCGCGGTCGGTCAGCGCGGTGATGCTGCCGGTGGCGATATCGAGCGCATAGATCTCGCCATCCTGGGGATCGTTTTCCCAGTCGGGAGAGCGGTTGCCGCTGAAGTAAAGTGTCTGGCCATCCTTGCTCCAGGTGAGACCGCCGCCGTCATGATAGTCGCCGAAGCTCAGCTGGCGCGGCGCGCCGCCGGTGGCGGGCACGACGAAGATCTTGTCGAAACCGGGCTTGAGATAGCCGGCACCATCGGCCCTGTAGGTCAGCAGGTCATAGGTCTCGAGCGGGGCCGCCCATTGCGCCCCTTCGGGCTTGTCGGGTGCCTTGCCCAGCTTCAACCCCTCGGCGGGGACGAACATCGTGTACGCAATCTGGCTGCCATCGGGCGACCAGGCGATATTGCCGGGGCTTTCGGGCAGGCCGGTGATCCGGACCGACTGGCCCGTTCCGACCCAGCGGACATAAAGCTGTGGCGCGCCGCCTTCCGCAGTCGAGACATAGGCAAGGCGCTTGCCATCGGGCGACCAGCTCGGCTGGCTGTGGCTGCCGGGACCTGCCGCAAGGGGGAGCATCTCGCCGCTCGCATTGTCGATCAGCCAGATCGACGAGACGGCGCGATCGGTCATCACGTCATTGGCGCGGCGGACGAAAGCCGTCTTGCTGCCATCGGGTGAAATCTGCGGATCGGCGGCGACCTCGAGCGAGAACAGGTCCTGCCCGGCGAGCCGCGTATCGGGCGCGTTCTGCGCCAGCAGGGCGGTGGGGCTGGCAAAGGCGAGCAGCAGGGCGGCCAGACGGATTGCGCGCATGGGACAGGCTTTCTGTTGGAAGAACAAGGGCTTGTGCGGAGAGTAGAGTTGGGATCGTGCGCCCGGTTTCCGCTCGCGTCAAGCCTGTCTGTCGCCCCTGCGGAAGGGCAGCATCTCGGTCAGCATCTCGCGATCGGCGGCGACTGCCGCGCGTTCGCGCACCAGGAAATCGGCCACCGCGCGGCGGAAGCCGGGATCGGGAATGTAATGCGCCGACCAGGTGAGCTCGGGCGCATAGCCGCGCGCCATCTTGTGCCCGCCCTGCGCGCCTGCCTCGACGCGGGTGAGGCCGCGCGCCAGTGCGGCGTCGATCGCCTGATAATAGCAGAGCTCGAAATGCAGGAATGGCTTGTCGATGGTGCAGCCCCAATAGCGGCCATAGAGCGTGTCGCTGCCGATGAAGTTGAGCGCGCCTGCGATCGGCTGCCCCTCGACTTGCGCCAGGATGAGCAGGATGCGGTCGGCCATGGTCCGGCCCATCAGGCTGAACGCCTCGCGGGTGAGGTAGGGATGGCCCCATTTGCGCGCGCCGGTATCCTGATAGAAGACCCAGAACGCATCCCAATGCGCCTCGGTGATGGCATCGCCGGTGAGGTGGACGATCTCGACCCCCTCCTGCGCCCGCGCGCGCTCCTTGCGCAGATCCTTGCGCTTGCGCGAGGTGAGCGAGCCCAGAAAGCCCTCGAAATCACCATAGCCCTGGTCGTGCCAATGGAACTGCGTGTCCGACCGCATCAGCCAGCCCGCCTGCTCGAACAGCGGCAACTGCGCGGGCTCGACAAAGGTCGCGTGGACCGAAGACAGGCCGTTCTGGTCGGCGAGATTCTCCGCCGCGCTGAGGATCGCGGGCGCCCATTGCGGATCGGCGAGCAGCAGGCGTGGGCCCGTGGCGGGCGTGAACGGCACCGAAATCTGCAGCTTGGGATAATATTGCCCGCCCGCATTTTCCCAGGCATGCGCCCAGCTATGGTCGAACACATATTCGCCCTGGCTATGGCTCTTCAGATAGGCAGGAAGCGCGGCGACCAGCCTGCCATCCTCGCCCCTGATGGTGATCGGTGCCGGACTCCAGCCGGTGCCGCGCCCGACACTGCCCGAGGCTTCGAGCAGGCTGAGAAACGCGTGGCTGACGAAAGGATTGTCGGGGCCTGCCAGCGCGTCCCATTGCGCCGCATCCAGCGCGGCAATGCTGCGACCGACCTCGGCGGTGATCGCCTTTTCACTCATGGCTGGGGCTGGCCTCGCTCGTAGATCGGTGCGTCGGCATGTTCGGCGGCCAGCGCATGCTGCTCGTCGGTGCGCACCGTCCAGGTCAGCACGGGCAGCCCTCGTGCGCGCTGGGCGCTGGCAAAGCTGCTCGGAAGATCGCGAATGTCATAGGCGATGAAATCGGGTCTGGCCTGCCACAGGTCGCGATGCCGACGCAGATTGCCCTTCCAGCCGCGCGCTTCCTCCTCGGTGATGACCAGGCCGCGCGTGATATGCTTGGCCTGCCGCCGGAACCATGCGCCGACGCCGGGATCGAAGCTCATCACCGCAGCCTTGCCGGCATAGCCTTCCAATGCGCGGCGCACCGCGAGGCAAAGCGGCGCGACTTGGCCGCTTTCGGTCTTGATCTCGATCAGGATCGGCGCGCGCCCGCGCACCACGCCGAGCACCGCGCCCAGCTCTGCAATCGCGCCATTCTGGCCAAGCAGGCGGATCTGCGTGAGCTCTGCCGCGGTCTTGCTGGCGACGCGGCCTTGCGCCAGCGTCAGCCGGTTCAGCGAGAAATCGTGGAACACCACCGCGCGGTTGTCGACGCTGCGCTGGACATCGCATTCGATGCCATGGCCCGCCGCGATGGCTGCGGTGAACGCGGGCAGGGCGTTTTCCAGCACCGGCCCATCCCACATGCCATCATGCAGGCCGCGATGGGCATAGGGCTGCTCGCCCAGCCATTCGATGCGTCGCTGTGCTGGCGCCGGGGCCAGCCAGCGGTCAAGCAGGCCGAACGGCGACAATGGCATCGATCTCGACTGCGGCACCCAGCGGCAGAACGGGCACGCCGACGGCACTGCGCGCGTGCTGGCCGGCGGGGCCGAAGACCTGCACCATCAGGTCCGATGCGCCATTGGCGACCTTGGGCTGCGCGGTGAACTCGGGTGTGCTCGAGATGAATGCGCCCAGCTTGACGATCCGCTCGACCCGGTCGAGCGAACCCAGCGCTGCCTTCATCTGCGCGATCAGCATGATGCCGCAGGCGCGCGCAGCGGCCTCGCCCTGCTCGAGCGAGACATTCTCGCCGAGCCGTCCGGTGACGACCTTGCCGTCGATGAAAGGCAGCTGGCCCGAGATATAGAGCATTCCGCCCGTCTCCACTGCGGGGACATAGGAGGCGACGGGCGCGGCGGGCTGGGGCAGTTCGACACCCAGTTCGGCAAGCTTCTGTTCGATCGTGTCGGTCATGGTCTCATCAATCCTGCAAGGGTTGGGTTTCAGGCTGCGGCCTGGACGCCGGGCGCGTGCACGCCCTCGGCGAAGCGTTCGAGGATCCAGGCGAGTGCCGCATCCCAGCGGTCGATGCGCGCATGCGCGTGTCCAGCATTGGCGGCGCAGGCGATATGCGGGGCCAGACCTTCTTCGCCCACCATGTGCAGCCGCCAGACGTGCGGAACATGCTCGGCGGCGGACTGGTGGTGCTGGGGCAGGTCGTCGACAAAGATCGCGACGCTGGGATCATGCTCCTCGACGATGCGCTTGAGCGGCTCGCCCTTGGGACCCTGATTGCACACCACGCGGTGGTGCAGGCCGAAGCGCGCCAGTTGTTCGCTGCGCGCCTGCTGACGGTCGTCCATCAGGTTGGTCAGCACCACGATATCGGCATGCTCGGCAATCGCCTGCAACGCTTCGACCGCGCCGGTGATCGGCGTCTGGCGGTGCATCTCGGTATCGAAGAATGCGCCCAGCAGCGGCCAGATATCGCCGGGCTTGACCGCCTCGCGCGTCTTGCGGTCGATCAGCGCCTTGGCGAAATCGCCGCCGGAAAAGTCGAAATCGATGTCATGCTCCTCGTCCAGCCACGCCTTGAACGGCGCGACCATGTACAGCAGCACCTCGTCGCAATCGGTAACCAGCAGGGGACGGGAAGGGGCAGTCGATGCGTTCACAGATTCTCCGTTCGGTTCATGTCTGGCGCTCCAGCTCGACCCGGGCATTGACCAGCCGCGCCGGTGTCGTCCCCGCCGCGTCGGCCGCCGCCATCAGGTCGCGTTCGCAACCCTCGAGATAGCGGATGATTTCCGCCAGGATGCGCGGATTGGCCGCCCCCTGGCGCAGATCGTCTGCCGTCATGCCGGTCAGCGCCAGCAGGCGCGAAGCGCGCTCGCCATCGCCCAGCAACCATCCCAGCGCCAGCAGCGCCAATGTCGCCGCGTCGCCGGTTTCCCCCCCGTTTGTCGTGATTGTGTCGCCCACGGCTTTCGCCTACATCCCCAGTTGTTTGCAACCCCCCGGATGCTTCGACCCGGTAGAATTGGATAAGCGGTTCAGTGGCAAAAAGAGTGCTGGTTGTCGAGGATAACGACCTTAATCGCAAACTTTTCTGCGATCTGCTCGCCGCGCATGGCTTTGCGGTCGAGGGGCTGGCCGATGGCCGCGATGTGATCGAGCGTGCGCGCCAGTTCGTGCCCGGCCTCATCATCATGGACATCCAGCTGCCGCATGTCAGCGGGCTGGAGCTGATCGAGGCCATCAAGGCCGATCGCGACCTGCGCCTCATCCCGATCATGGCGGTGACCGCCTATGCGGGGAAAGGCGATGAGGACCGGATCCGCGCCGCCGGGGCCGAGGGCTATGTGTCCAAGCCCGTCTCGATCGGCCCGTTCATGGCGGCGGTGAACGCGCTGGTCTGAGCCGCGCCCACCGCCTGCCAGGCTATCAGATTCGCTCGATGATGATCG
>CAXRCQ010000433.1:0-6002 GCA_964228845.1 Blastomonas sp. | reverse complement strand
GGACGCTTGCGCCGCCGCACCTGCCAGCGATCGAACGCGACCATCGCCGCCGTGAGCAGGATCGGCAGCACCAGCAGCGCGATCGGCCCATGCGTGACGCCGCGCCGCAGCGCCAGCGACTGGGTGCCAAGCACGCTCAGCACCGCATCGATATCCGGCAGGTTCGCGCCGATGATCAGCGTCGGCACCGCCAGCCCGGTCAAGCGCTTGAGCCCCGCCTGACCCAGCGCCCATCCGGCGAGGCTGTGGGTGAAATTGTCCATGCTGCGTCAGTCCTTCATCGCCGGAAAGCGAGCGAAGCGGACATTCTCCATCACGGCATTGGCGCAGGACCGGTGCCCGTCCGAAGGATCGACGACGGTGATGGTGCCGCTCCCGACAGGAAAGCCGGTCTCATGGCCGATGTCGAAGACAAAGGCGGTGTTCTCATCGACCCCGATCCCTGTCACGCTCTCTTCCTCGATACAGGCCACCGCGCGCACCAGCCGCGTCAGCCGCGCGCGCTGGCTGAAATGCTGGTCGAACACGATGCCGGGCAGAAAGCCGAGGCCACGGCCCAGAATCAGCGGCACATCGCGCGCATCCTCTTCCCTGCCCTCGCAATCGTGGAAATCGCGCGAGACGGGTGCGGTCAGCGCCACCTCGGGACTGCCGCAGGCGATCATGTGCTCGCCCATGACCGCAGCGCCCGCGCTGGTGCCCCCGATTACCGCGCCCTCTTCCAGCCTCTTGCGCATCGCCGCGAGCATCGGCGTATCACTGCCATCGCCCCGGACCAGCGCGGCGATGATCCGCAATTGATCGCCGCCCAACATCCAGATCAGGCCTGCCTTCTCGATCTTGGCAATCTCGGCTGGATCGCTGCCGCCGCCGTTCCAGCGCGACTCATCGACGTCCGGCGTATCGGGATCATCGACCAAGGCTATATTCGCCGTCATGACGCGCGCCGGATCAACACCATGTGCGGCGAAAGCCTTGGCTGCGCGCGGAACCGATCGACCAATAATGCCCGATGCAGCGGGGATGATGACCACATCCTGCGCGCCGGCGGGCATGGCCTCGATCATGGCGCGATAGACTTGCGAATTGTCATCCGCCAACGCCCCGCCGACCACGACCACCGTCCCCCGCTCCGCCTGTGCCGGGATCGCTACCATTGCCAGAAGAGCCGCCCCCCAGAGCCGCATCAGCCCGGCCTGCCTTCCGAACGGCCGAGCAGCGCGCGCAGATCGGCAAGCGCCTGTTCCTCGCCGCTCACCTTGATCGCTGCCATGCCGAGCGCTGCCGCCGGTTTGCAGTTCACGCCCAGATCGTCGAGATAGATGCACGCCGCCGGGGCGATCCCGATCGCTTCGCACATCATCGCATAGATGCGCGGGTCGGGCTTGCGCACGCCCGCCTTGCTGCTCTCGATGACATGGTCGAACCGCGCCATGATCGCCGCGATCTCGGCGGCGCGGGCATCGTCGAACACCATCGCCGATCCCTTGCCTGCGCGGACATTGTTGGTGATGCAGCCGATGGTCAGACCTTCCGCCTTGAGCGCATCGAGCGCTGCGACCATAAGAGGACGCACATCGCCTGCGAGACAGGATATGACATCGCTGCCGCGGATGGTGAGGCCGAGCGCCGCCGCTTCCTCGGCAAAGGCGGTGTCGAAGGCCGCAGCATCGATCTCCGCCCGCTCGAACTTCGCCCAGGCATTGTCGTCGGGATTGGTCGCATTGATCCGCCGCACGCAATCGCGCGGCAGACCGCGTTCGGCCTCGAGCCGGTTGAACGCCTCGAAGGGCGACGAGGTAATCACCCCGCCGAAATCGAAAATGACCGCCTGAAAGCTCATGGGACGATGACCAGCCCCGTCCTGGCGTCGGCCTCGCCCGCGACCGTCTCGGCATAGGCGGCGAGTGCAGCCTCCGCGCCGGAGCGCTTGTCGATCGACAGCAGCTTCGGCGCAAGATCGGCAAAGCCCAGCCATGCCGCTTCGAGCTTCTGGCGGAAGCCGTCCGGGCCCCATTCGGCAATGCGCTTCTCGCTGCGGCCCGGCGCGAAGAACATCTGGCGCGGCGGGCCAGCGATCGCCCCTGTGTCGTCATTGGCATCCCAGTGCGACTTGCCGACGACGATCGAGGCCTTGAGTGCATCGCCGAAATGGTTGTGCACCGCGGCCGCGACCTTCGGATTGCCCGCCATGTCGACCATTGCGCTCGGCACGCTCGCGTCCATCGCGGCGATATCATCATAGGCGACGACGCGGTCATAGAGGCCGAGCGATTCGACATAGCCGGTATTGCCCGCGCTGGTCAGGCCCACGACTTGCGGCCCACCGCTGCGCTGCTTCAGTGCATGCGCAAGCCCGATCGCGGTCTTGCTCGATGCGCTCGCGACCAGGATTTGCTGCGCAGCATAATCGCCTTCGTCCTCGAGCTGATCGGCGATCAGCCAGCCGGTGAGGAACAGCGGGCGGAAGACCGGCCAATAGTCGTGATCCTGCGCGCGATAATCGCCCAGGGCATCGACGCGCTGATACTGGTTGTAGATGATCGGCAGCGTGCTGCGACGCGGAGTCATGTCGGTAAAGCCGTTTGCGCTGACCCGGCCCGGCTGCAGCACCGCATGGCTCGCCATGGGGTAATAGCCGTAGAACTGCGCGCCTACCGCCACGTCGGCATGATTGCTGCGGCTGACGGTGGCAAAGCCCCAGACCGGCAAGCGCCCCGGCGCATCGCGCTCGGCGAAGAAATCCCAATAGCCCTGATCGTTGCCGAACAGGCCCAGCGGCTTGCCGAATACCGCATAGGTGACGTTGTTGGCGGTCATAGCGTAGAGGTCGATCGCCACCTCGATCGCGCCTTCGGGCAGCTCGGTTTCGCGCGCTTCGACGATGCGCGCATCGGCGATATTGTCGCGATCGATATCGATGGCCCAGCGTTGGTCGGTCATGTGATTGTCCCTCAATCCTCTTCGTTCCCCGGACTTGATCCGGGGTCAAAAGCAATGTCGTGCAAGCTCGCTCCTGGGCTCCGGCTTTCGCCGGAGCACGGGTCAAGCATTCAGATAATTCAGCTTCGCGCCTCCGCGCGGCCAGTCCATCTTCACCAGCCTGCCGGTACCCGAGAGCGTGATATAGGCGGTCTTCAAATCCGGCCCGCCGAAACAGATATTGGTCGTGAACGGGTCATCGGTCGCGACGAACTCGACCAGTTCGCCTTCCGGCGAGACCACCGAAATGCCGCTCTGCCCGATGGTCGCGACGCAGACATTGCCCGCGCCGTCGACCGCGAGCGAGTCGAAGAACGTGTAACCCGAAGGGCTGTAGAGGAAGGTGCCGCCCGGCCCCAGCAGGCCCTGGCTGAACGCGATCTCGCCAGGCCCGGCAATGTCATAGGCCCAGAGCTTGCATGTATAGGTTTCCGCGACATAGAGCCGCTTGCCATCGGGCGAGAGGCCGATGCCGTTGGGATTTTCCATCGGGAAGATGACTTCCTTGAGCAGCGAGCCATCGGCGCGCGCATAGAAGACGCCGGTCACGTCGCGTTCGCGCCGCCGGGTCTTGCCATGGTCGGTGAACCAGAAACCGCCCTTGTCGTCGAACACGATATCGTTGGGTCCGCGCAGGATGCAGCCAAAATCGCCCGACTTGTAGAGCGTCTCCACCGCACCGGTTTCAAGATCGACCCGCTCGATTCGCCCGCCCGAATAATCATCAGGTTCGCCATGCGGTATCAGCAGGCCGGCCCGCTCGACATAATGGAACCCGCCATTGTTGCAGACATAGAGCTTGCCATCGGGACCGATCGCCGCGCCATTGGGACCGCCGCCAAGCTCTGCCACGACATGCTGCGTGCCATCGGGCGCGACGCGAGTGATGCAGCCGCGCTCGATCTCGACCAGCACCACGCTGCCATCGGGCATCGCCACCGGACCTTCGGGAAAGCGCAGGCCTTCGGTTACCAGTTCCATCCAGAATCCCTCTCGCTTACATTCTTGTCAGCGCATCATTGCGGCAGTCGCCCCGGCTGTCCACAGCAGAAAACACACGCTTGAGCCAAAGCCGATTCGGTCCTAGACGCTCGCCTTTAATGACATCGCCGAACACGCCCTCCGCCCGCCGCCCTGCCAGCGACTATCCGCCCGGCAGCATGGCATTTCCGCACCGGCACCTGCTGGGCATTGCAGGGCTGCAGCCCTGGGAGATCGAGTTCCTGCTCGACGAGGCCGAGCAATGGGTCGACATGAACCGCAAGGCGAGCAAGCATGACGACCGGCTCGCGGGGCTCACGCTGATCAATGCGTTCTTCGAGAATTCGACGCGCACGCTGCTGTCGTTCGAGATCGCGGGCAAGCGACTGGGCGCGGACGTGGTCAACATGCACGCCGCGCAATCGAGCGTGAAAAAGGGCGAGACGCTGATCGATACCGCAGTGACGCTCAACTCGATGCGCGCCGATGCCATTGTCATCCGCCATGGCAGCTCGGGCGCGGTGCAGCTGATCGCCGACAAGGTGGGCTGTCCGGTGCTCAATGCGGGCGACGGCACGCATGAGCACCCCACCCAGGCGCTGCTCGATGCGCTGACCATCCGCCGTCGCAAGGGCCGGATTGCGGGGCTGCGCATCGCGATCTGCGGCGACATATTGCACAGCCGCGTCGCGCGATCGAACATGATCTGCCTCTCGACCTTGGGCGCGGATGTGCGCGTCGCAGGCCCGCCGGCATTGATGCCGCCGGCGGTCGAATCGATGGGTGGCACGCCCTGCCGCAGCTTTGCCGAGGCACTCGACGGGGCGGATGTCGTGATGATGCTGCGGCTGCAGAACGAGCGGATGCAGGGTCAGTTCATCCCATCGCCGCGCGAGTTCCGCCACCTTTACGGGCTTACCGATGCGAAGCTGGTGCTGGCCAAGCCCGATGCGCTGGTAATGCATCCCGGGCCGATGAACCGGGGGATCGAGATCGACAGCCATATCGCCGACAATGCCGAGCGTTCGGCGATCACCGACCAGGTCGAGATGGGCGTCGCGATGCGCATGGCCTGCCTCGATGTGCTGACCCGCAGACGTCGCGGCGTGGAGGGCTGGGCATGAGCAAGACTCCGCCGGCTCCGCTGAGCATCGTCAATGGCCGGTTGATCCTGCCGGGAGAGGCCGAGCCGGTGGCGGGCGGCATCCGCGTGCTGGGCGACCGCATTGCCGAGATCGGCCTTATCACGCCGGGAGCGGACGACCGCATCCACGATGCCAGGGGCGCGCTGATCGCGCCGGGTCTGGTGGACCTCGGCGTGTTCGCGATCGACCTTCCCGCCTTCCATTTCGGCGGGATCAGCCGCGCGGCGCTGATGCCCGATCAGAACCCGCCGCTCGACCACCCGGCGCGCGTGCGCTTCGCCGCCTATTCGGGCAAGCCCGATTTCTGGGTCCATCCTCTGGCCGCCGCGACGCGCGACCTTGCGGGAGCCGAGATGGCCGAGATCGCGCTGATGCAGGAGGCCGGTGCCCGCGCGGTCGCCACCGGGCGGCGCTGGATCACCGATACCGGGGTGATGCACCGGCTGATGCAATATTGCGCAATGCTCGACCTGCCGCTGATCGTGCACAGCCAGGACCATGGCCTGTCGGGCACGGCGGTGGCCACTTACGGCGAAATGGCGACCCGGCTGGGCCTGCCCCAGGCCCCCGCCGAGGCGGAGAGCATCGCCATCGCGCGCGATCTGGCGCTGGTGCGGATGACAGGCGCCCGCGTCCATTTCCGCCAGGTCACGACGCGTGCAGGGCTCGCGCTGATCCGTGCGGCCAAGGCCGAAGGGCTGAGCGTCACTGCTGGCATCACGCCTGCGCATCTGTTCCTCTCGGATGTCGCGCTCGGCGGCTTCCGCACCGTCGCGCGCCTCTCGCCACCGCTGCGCAGCGAGGACGACCGTCAGGCCGCGCTGGAGGCGGTCAGCGACGGCACGATCGATGTCATTGCCTCGGGCCATGACCCGCGCGGCCCCGAGGACAAGC
>CAXRCQ010000432.1:0-3954 GCA_964228845.1 Blastomonas sp. | reverse complement strand
CCCTTATTGAACCATGACTGCGGGTGCGACGATCTATGCGCTGTCGAGCGGCGCACCACCCGCAGCCCTGGCGATCATCCGCATCAGCGGGCCCGATGCGGGCTCTGCGCTGACGGCGCTTGCCGGTAGGCTGCCGGATGCGCGCCGTGCGTCCTTACGGACCTTGCGGCATCCCGGCTCGGGCGAAATCCTCGACCAAGCAGTGATCCTGTGGTTTCCGGGACCGGGTACCGCGACGGGCGAGGACCTGGCCGAGCTCCATCTGCACGGGGGCAGGGCCGTGGTGCGCGCGGTGGAGGCCGCACTCGCGGGCATCCATGGACTGCGCCGGGCGGAACCGGGCGAATTCACCCGCCGGGCGTTTCTCAACGGCCGCATGGATCTCGCCGAAGCCGAGGGCCTGTCCGACCTTCTGGTCGCCGAGACCGAGGCGCAGCGTGTCGCCGCGATCCGCATGGCAAGCGGGCATCTTTCGCGCCAGGTCGAGACGTGGCGGCTTGAGGTGCTGCGACTGTCTGCACTCGTCGAGGCGGAGCTCGATTTCTCCGACGAGGACGATGTCGGGGATGATGTTGCCGACACGGTGGGCGAGGGGATTGGCGCGCTGGCCCGCGAGATAGATACAGCCTTGGCGCGACCACGCGCGGAGCGTTTGCGCGACGGTATTCGCGTCGTGCTGGCAGGTCCGCCCAATGCGGGCAAATCGACCTTGCTCAACGCATTGCTGCAGCGCGAGGCAGCGATCGTCTCCGATATCGCGGGTACCACGCGCGATGTCATCGAGGTGCCGGTGGCGCTCGATGGGATTCCGTTCGTGCTGACCGATACTGCAGGACTGCGCGACGAGGCGGCAGAGATGATCGAATCGATCGGTATCGCCCGCGCGCAGGATGCGATTGCGGCAGCCGATATCGTGCTCTGGCTGGGGTGCGAGGGTGAAGCTCCGGACCATCCGCAGCTGTGGCAGATCGAGGCGCAGATCGACCGTAGCGATGTTCCACGTGAAACAGGGCATGGCGCGCGGCATCGACTGTCGGCGCAGACTGGACAAGGCCTGGAGGGGCTGGTCGGTGATCTGGTCGCGACTGCCCGAGACTTGCTGCCCGCCAGCGATGACGTCGCGCTCAATGCCCGCCAGCATCGGTTGCTGAGCGACTGCGCAACCGCCCTGCACGCCGCGCACGATCAACCCGACCTCCTGCTCCGCGCCGAAGGTCTGCGCCTGGCACGCCATGCGCTCGATCAGCTGCTGGGTCGTGCTCATGTCGAGGATATGCTCGACGCGCTGTTCGGCGCGTTCTGTATCGGCAAGTAGATTTCTCCCCTCCCGCTGGCGGGAGGGGAGAGGGTACGGCTCGGCTCACCGCTTGCATCGCATGACACCCTCTCGACCGAATCCCGCATTTGCTGTATGCGCCGCGTCATGCAGCAATTTGATGTTCTGGTGGTCGGCGGCGGTCATGCCGGGTGCGAGGCGGCGGCGGTTGCCGCGCGCATGGGCGCGCGCGTCGCGCTGGTGAGCTTCACCCGCGACGCGATTGGCGCGATGTCGTGCAATCCGGCGATTGGCGGGCTCGGCAAGGGCCATCTGGTGCGCGAGGTCGATGCGTTCGACGGGCTGATCGCGCGCGCCGCCGACAAGGCCGCGATCCATTATCGCATGCTCAACAGCTCGAAGGGCAGCGCGGTCCAGGGTCCGCGCGTCCAGGCCGATCGCAAGCTGTACAAGGCCGCGATCCAGGCGATGCTGGCAGCGCAGCCCAACCTGTCGATCGTCGAGGGCGAGGTCGCAGCATTGCGGCTCGGCCAGGGCAGGGTGGTCGGCGTGGATCTGGCTGATGGCAGCGCTATTGCGGCGCGCGCCGTCGTGCTGGCGACGGGAACCTTTCTCGGCGGGCGGTTGTTCCGCGGCGAGGAGCGGCTCGAGGGCGGGCGCATCGGCGAACCGGGCGCGAGCCTGCTAGCACAGCAGCTCCGCGCGGCAGACCTGCCGATGGCGCGGCTCAAGACCGGAACGCCGCCGCGCATCGACGGCCGCACGATCGACTGGGCGCGGCTCGACGAGCAGCCGAGCGATGGCGAGGCCTGGACCATGTCGCCGTTGAGCGAAGGCCGCACGGTGCCGCAGGTCTTCTGCGCGATCACGCGGACCAGCCAGCAGACGCACGACATCATTCGCGCCAATCTTGACCGGTCGCCGCTGTTCAGCGGTGCCATTGGCGCCCAGGGTCCGCGCTATTGCCCCTCGATCGAGGACAAGATCCATCGCTTCGGTGACCGCGACGGGCATCAGGTCTTCCTCGAGCCCGAGGGGCTCGACACGCCTCTGGTCTATCCCAACGGCATCTCGACCTCGCTCCCCACCGATGTGCAGCTCGGCTTCGTGCGCAGCATGGCAGGGCTTGAGCGCGCCGAGATCGTCGTCCCGGGCTATGCGGTTGAATATGACCATGTCGATCCGCGCGCGCTCGACCATCGTCTCGAGGTGCGCGCGACTCCCGGCCTCTATTGTGCGGGCCAGATCAACGGCACCACCGGTTACGAGGAAGCAGCGGCGCAGGGTCTGATCGCCGGCATGGCAGCGGCGGGCGCGGTGCTGGGTCGCGACATTGCGCTGCCCGATCGTGCCAGCAGCTATCTCGCCGTGATGATCGACGACCTGGTGCTGCAGGGGGTGACCGAGCCCTATCGCATGCTCACGGCGCGCGCCGAATATCGGCTGAGGCTGCGTGCCAACAATGCCGGGGACCGACTGACAGCCATGGCGATCCGCAATGGCGCGGCGGGGCCCGACCGCCAGCGCTGGTTCGAACAGCGCCAGTCCGACAAGGCAGCAGCGCTTGCGGCGCTTGAACGGCAGGCCAGCTGTGCTGAGCTTGCGGCCCTCGGACTGCCGGTCAA
Organism: Blastomonas sp.; assembly: GCA_964228845.1. GTDB lineage: Bacteria > Pseudomonadota > Alphaproteobacteria > Sphingomonadales > Sphingomonadaceae > Blastomonas. The sequence continues at coordinate 1,053 of CAXRCQ010000432.1, read as the reverse complement.
GGCCGACGGAAGCCGTCAGTCGCTATATGATTGGCTGCGCTTTCCTGCGATCGACCTGGCTTCGCTCGCGCCTCTTTTGCCCGATGCGATGGCGAAGCTGTCCGATGAACTGCGCGCAGAGATCGAGGAGGATGCTGTCTACGCGCCCTATCTCGCGCGCCAGGAGGCCGAGTTGCGCGACCTTCGCGCCAACGAGAAGGTGTTGCTCGGCGCAGATATCGATTACCGCGCGATCACCGGGCTTTCGAACGAGATGGTCGAGCGGCTCGATATGGCGCGGCCCGAGACGCTCGCAGAGGCCGGACGCGTGCGCGGGATCACCCCGGCGGCGCTGGCGGCGATCCTCGTGCACGCCCGCAAGCGCGCCGCATGATTCTCGGCAATGAAGACCAGGCCCGCGCCTGGGTTGGGCAACTGCCCGGTGTTTCACGTGAAACAATCGATAGGCTCGATGCGCTCGCTGGGTTTGTCGCGGACGAGGCCAGGCATCAGAACCTGGTGTCGGCGGCTACCCTCGCATCGATGTGGCAGCGCCATATCGCAGATAGCGCGCAGCTTCTCCGCTTTGTCGAGCCGCAGCCGCAAGAGCATTGGGTCGATCTCGGCAGCGGGGCAGGCTTTCCGGGACTGGTCATAGCGTTGCTCGCACCATGCCGGGTGACGATGGTCGAATCGCGCGGATTGCGTATAGCCTATCTCAACAGGGCGATCGAACGGTTCGCCCTGGTGGGACGCGTCGAGGTCGCGGGCAGTGCGCTGGACAAGGTCGAGACCTTTGCTGCAGACTATATTTCCGCCCGGGCCTTTGCACCCCTGCAAAGACTGCTCGATGGGGCGGGGCGCTTTTCCACAGAAAAGACGCGCTGGCTGCTACCAAAAGGACGCAACGCCCGCGCAGAACTGGAAAGCGTCGCGCCGACGTGGCAGAAACTGTTCCACGTGGAACAGAGCTTCACCGATTCTGACGCTGCGATTCTGATCGGCACCGGTCGCGCAGCACCGATCGAAAGCCCCAGCCAGCCGCGCCGCAAGACCGTGCGCAGACACAGGACA
>CAXRCQ010000431.1:0-6608 GCA_964228845.1 Blastomonas sp. | reverse complement strand
CGGGGCTCGAACCCGCGACCTCCGGCGTGGCAGGCCGGCGCTCTAACCAACTGAGCTACACCCGCATCGCGTTGGAGCGCTGCCACTAGAAGCGACCTCGCCCCCTGTCAACAGCCTCTTTCAATTTTTCCCGCGAACCGGCGAAAGAGGCTCGGTTGCAGCGGGTTCGCCCTCCCGTGGCTGGCGCGTGAGGGTGCCCGATTCGAAAAGGAATCCGGCAATATCCGGCTTGCCCGCAGCGGCGACGACGGTCTGGATGATGATCAGCAGCGGAACCGCCAGCAGCGCGCCTGTCGTGCCCCAGACCCAGGCCCAATAGCTCAGCGAGACCAGAATCAGCAGCGGGTTCATCGTCAGGCGGCGGCCCAGCACCGCAGGCGTGATCAGATTCGCCTCGATCAGGTGGAATACGATCTGCACGCTGGCAGGGATGATCGCGGTGCCAAGATCGCCAAAGGTCATCAGACCGCCCAGCGCGAGCAGCACAGCGGCCAGCACCGGGCCGATATAGGGCACGAAATTGAGCAATGCGACGATGCCGCCCCACATGGCGGGCGATTCCATGCCCAGCATCCACACGACAACGCCAACCGAAAGGCCGAGCAGGAGATTGATGACGGTGATGGTGGTCAGATAGGCTGAGGTCGCCGACACGACATTCTGGATGACCCGCGCGGTGGCCATCGCGCCGGTAAAGCTGCCCCGGCTGTTGATCGCGCCCTCCCGCAGCTTGGTCCATCCGGCGAGGAAGAAGAAGATCAGCAGGATGACGAACGCCATCTGCAGCGCCACGGCGGGCGCAGCGGTGGCAAACAGGTCGAGCAGCGATTCGGGCGACGCCGTCGCCGCGGCCTGCGCCTTGACCATCGATCCCGACACAAGCCGCGTCGTATCGTCGACGAATTTCTGCAGGTCCGAATAGAGATCGATCAGCGGCGCGAGATTTTCCATGATCTTGGGGATTCGGTCGGGCAGCTGGAGGAACCAGTCGGTCGCGGGCACCACGATCACTGCCAGCGCACCATTGGCGATCGTCAGGAACAGCACCAGACACAGAAATGCCGCCGCCATGGACGGCAGGCCGCGCCGCTCCATCCATTCGAGCGCGGGCACCAGCGCAATCGACAGCACGATCGCGACAGCCAGCGGCAGGAAGAATTCCGAACCGGCCCGCATCGCGAAGGGAAAGGCAAGGAACAGCGCGACGCCCGCAATCAGTGCCAGCGCTGCCAGCAGCCGGTCGCGGCGCAACTCATCGGTGTCGGTACGTTCGAAAGGAGGCAAAGACATGCGCAACAGGGCCCTCAGCCCGCAATCCGGGCATTATTGCGGCTATATCTGCCTGCAATGCCGCGCACAATCCAGCGCCATCGATTCATCTTTCCTGCGGTCTCGTTAACCATATCTTGGAAGGTCTGATTTACCCGTCTGCCGAGCCGGACACATGCCGGCGGGGGCAAATCGGGGACTTGAATGCTTCTGCGCACCGCAATCGCGCTGACCGCCATGCTGACGCCCGTGGCGGCGATGGCGTCAAGCGACGTCATGACCAAATCATCCATTTTCGTCGAACGCATTCAGCCGCAAGCCGATGGTGCCCGGCGCGTGCGCCTGGAACCGGCGCGTCAGGTGAGTTCGGGCGAGCGGCTGATCTATGTCGTCGAATATCGCAACACCGGGAATCGTCCCGTCCAGGGCTTTACCGTCACCAACCCCCTGCCCCGCACCGTGCGGCTCGACGAGACGGTCGACGGCAGCGAACTGGTGTCGATCGACGGTGGACGCAGCTGGGGGCCGCTGGCGGCGCTGCGCGTGTCGCTGGGCAATGGCAGCTGGCGTCCGGCCAATCCAGAGGACGTCACGCACCTGCGCTGGCGCGTCGGCGACACATTGATGCAGGGCGAGACGCGCCGGGTGACCTTTAGGGCGATCGTGCGCTGACCGCACTCTCCCCTCGCGCGCGCGGGAGGGGCAGGTTCAGCTTGCTGAACCGGGGTGGGCACGACATCTTTGGTGGTGGGCACCCCCACCCCCGGCCTGCGGCCACCCCTCCCGCAAGCGGGAGGGAAGAATGTCCTCAATCCGCGAAGATATAGATCGGCGTCTCGATGCGGCGCTTGAGCGCCTGGACGAAGCTGGCGGCGTCATATCCATCGACCACGCGGTGATCGCACGAGATCGACAGGTTCATCATCTTGCGGATGACCACCGCACCATCAACCACCATGGGGCGCTCGACGATCTTGTTCGGGCCGATAATCGCGACCTCGGGCCGGTTGATCACCGGGGTCGTCGCAATGCCGCCGAGCGGGCCGAGCGAGGTCAAGGTCAGCGTCGAACCCGACAGCTCCTCGCTCTTCGCCTTGCCGCTGCGCGCCGCTTCGGCCAGGCGCGCAATCTCGCTCGCCATGTCCCAGACGCTCAGGGATTCGGCACCGCGCAGCACCGGCACCATCAGCCCGGCATCGGTCTGCGTGGCGATTCCCAGATGCACCGCGCCGAAACGGGTAACGACATTGGCCTCGTCATCATAGCGCGCGTTGAGCATCGGATAGTCGCGCAGCGTCTTGCAGATCGCAGCGATCAGGATCGGCAGCGCGGTCAGCTTGGGCCTGGCCCCACGCGACTCGTTCATCTCGGCGCGCATCTCCTCCATCTTCGTGACGTCGATTTCCTCGACATAGGTGAAGTGCGGGATGTGGCGCTTCGATTCGGCCATGTTCTGCGCGATGCGCTTGCGCATGCCGATGACGCGGATTTCCTCGTCCGCAGCGCGGCCCGGGCCGGCGCGCGTGCCGCCATAGTTCAGATAAGCGTCGAGATCGGCATGGCGGATCCGGTTGCCTTCGGTGGGGCGCACCTTGGCCAGATCGATCCCCAGATCGCGCGCGCGCTGCCGCACCACGGGCGATGCCAGCACCTTCTCGCCGCCATGGTCGCTCGCCTGCGACGGCAGGGGTCCATCCCCGGAAGCCGCCTTGGGCGCAGCCGGTGCAGGTGCGGGAGCAGATGCAACAACCTCGGCAGCCGGCGCCTTCGGCGTCTCGGCCTCGATAACCTCCGGCTCTGGCGCGGATTCGACCGCAGGCGCGTCCTCGCCCGCGGTCTCGATCTCGACCAGCATCGATCCGATCGCGATCACATCGCCCTCGGCACCGGCGACCTTGCGGATCACGCCCGAGACCGGCGATTCCATCTCGACCGTCGCCTTGTCGGTCATCATGTCGGCGATGCGGCCGTCTTCCTCGACCCGGTCGCCGACCTTGACGTGCCAGGCCACGATCTCCGCCTCGGCAATGCCTTCGCCGATATCGGGCAGGTTGAAGGTATAGGTGGCCATGGCGTCAGTCCTTCATGATCTTGGCAATGGCGCGACCGATGCGGATCGGGCCAGGGAAATAGGCCCATTCCAGGCTGTGCGGATAGGGCGTGTCGAAGCCGGTGACGCGCTCGACCGGCGCTTCGAGATGATAGAAGCAGCGCTCCTGCACCAGCGCCGAAAGCTCGGCCCCAAAGCCGCTGGTCCGCGTCGCCTCGTGCACGATCAGGCAGCGTCCGGTCTTTTTCACCGAGGCCTCGATGGTCTCGATATCGAGCGGCAGCAGCGTGCGCAGGTCGATCACTTCGGCATCGACCTTGTTCGCCTCGACAACGGCCTGGGCGACATGCACCATCGTACCATAGGCGAGGATGGTCAGCGCCTCGCCCTTGCGCACCACATTCGCCTTGCCCAGCGGGATGCGATAATGACCGGTCGGCACCGCCGAGGCCGCGTGCTTCGACCAGGGCTCGACCGGGCGATCGTAATAGCCGCTGAACGGGCCGTTATAGATGCGCTTGGGCTCGAAGAAGATGACCGGGTCATTGTCCTCGATCGCCGAGATCAGCAGACCCTTGGCGTCATAGGGCGTCGAAGGGATCACCGTCTTGAGGCCCGCGACATGGGTGAACAGGCTTTCGGGGCTCTGGCTGTGCGTCTGACCGCCGAAGATGCCGCCCCCGAAGGGCGAACGCACGGTGATCGGCGCGATATACTCGCCCGCCGAGCGATAGCGCAGCCGCGCCGCTTCGGAGATCAACTGGTCGATGCCGGGATAGATATAGTCGGCAAACTGGATTTCGGGCACGGGGCGCAAGCCATAGGCGCCCATGCCGACCGCGACGCCGACAATGCCGCATTCGCTGATCGGCGTATCGAACACGCGGGTCTTGCCGTATTTCTTCTGCAGGCCCGCGGTGCAGCGGAAGACGCCGCCGAAATAGCCGACATCCTCGCCCATGATGACGACATTGTCGTCGCGCGCCATCATCACATCGAGCGCGCTGTTGATCGCCTCGATCATGTTCATGGTGCGGGTATCGCTCGCAGCGTCGATCACTTCGGCCATTTTGCGGCCCTTTCTTCCAACGCCTGCGCCATCTGTTCCTGCAGATGCCAGGGCAGTTCCTCGAAAACGTCCTCGAACATCGTCTCGAACGGCTGGTGCATGCCGTGACCGAGGACGCCGTTCTTCTCGGCCTGCTTGGTCGCAGCCTTGACCATCTCGGCCAGCTCCAGGTCCATCGCGGCGTGGCGCTCCTCGTCCCAGATACCAAGCCCGATGCAATGCTGCTTCAGCCGGTGAATCGGATCGCCCAGCGGCCATTCCGCGCTTTCCTGCGCGCTGCGATAGGCGGACGGATCGTCCGAGGTGCTGTGCCCCTCGGCGCGATAGGTGAAATGCTCGATCAGCGTCGGCCCCTTGTTGGCGCGCGCGCGTTCAGCCGCCCAGCGGGTCGCGGCATAGACCGCCAGCGCATCGTTGCCGTCAACGCGCAGCCCGGCAATGCCATAGCCCAGAGCGCGCGCGGCAAAGGTCGTGCGCTCGGCCCCGGCAAAGCCCGAGAAGCTCGAGATTGCCCATTGGTTGTTGACGACATTGAGGATGACCGGCGCGTTGTAGACCGAGGCAAAGGTCATCGCGCTGTGAAAATCGCCTTCTGCCGTCGATCCCTCGCCGCACCAGCAACTCGCAATCCGCGTGTCGCCCTTGATCGCGCTCGCCATCGCCCAGCCCACGGCCTGCGGATATTGCGTGGTCAGGTTGCCGCTGATGGTGAAGAAGCTGAGCTCGGGCACCGAATACATGATCGGCAGCTGACGGCCCTTCAGCTTGTCGCCCGCGTTCGAATAGATCTGGTTGACCATCTCGACCAGCGGGTAGCCGCGCCACATCAATATGCCATGCTGGCGATAGCTGGGGAAAACCATGTCGTCGCCCTGCATCGCAGCGGCGGCGGAGACCGAGGTCGCCTCCTCACCCGTACACTTCATGTAGAAGCTGGTCTTGCCCTGGCGCTGCGCGCGATAAAGCCGCTCGTCGAACGCGCGCGTGAGCGCCATGGTGCGAAAGATTTTCAGGAGCGTTTCGGGCGAAAGCCGCGGGTTCCAGGGGCCGACCGCCTCGTGCTGCTCGTCAAGCACCCGGACCAGGCCGAACGCGGCATCGCGCATCTCGTGCGGGGAGATCGCCTCGTCGGGGCGAGCCATGCTGCCGGCTGCGGGAATCACGACATCGCTGAAATCGACCGGATCGCCGGGGCGCGAACGCGGCTCGGGAACGTGCAGCGCAAGCGGCTGCAGGTTCGTGCGGGCGGGACCATCGGCCATCAAATATCCTCTCGGGCTGGCGGGCAATGGGTCGGGGCGGCTCTTCGTGGCCTTTCGACTAATTGCCCTACCCGGACATATTATTTCAAGATTCGCGATAGGTCAATAGTGCTGCCCTTCACACCGCGACGGGGGCGGCGATATGCGCCTGGGGTGCATAATCACAGACCTCGAAATCCTCGATCCGGTAATCGAAAATGCTTGCCGGTCGCCGGTTGATCGCCAGTTTCGGCGCACCCGAGGGGGCGCGCGCGAGCTGGGTTTCAACCAGTTCGGCATGGTTGAGATACAAATGAACGTCGCCGCCGTTCCAGATCAGCTCACCCGGCTCCAGATCGCATTGCTGCGCGAGCATCCGCGTGATCAGCGCAGCGGAGAAGATGTTGAACGGCACGCCGAGCGCCAGATCGCACGAACGCTGATAGAGCAGCCCGGTGAGCTTCCCGTCGGCGACGAAGAACTGATAGGTCTTGTGGCAGGGCGGCAGCGCCATCCGGTCGAGTTCGGCGACATTCCAGCCCTCGAAGATATGCCGGCGCGACCCCGGATTGTGCTTGAGGCTCTCGACCAGCTCCGCAATCTGGTTGATGCCCGGCGCGCGCTGGCGGAACAGCCCCTCGCCCACCGGCTCGTACACCGGCCAGTCGACCCATTGCTTGCCATAAACCGGGCCGAGATCGCCCCAGCGCTCGGCAAAATCAGCGTCGGCGATGATTCGCGCCTCGAACGCCTCGCGGTCGATCGCCTCGCCCGTCGCCTTGCGATAGGCATCGAGGGGCCAATCGGTCCAGATATGCACCCCCTGCTCCACCAGCGGGCGGATATTGGTGTTACCGGTCAGGAACCACAGCATCTCGCGCGCAGCAACCTTCCAGTAGACCCGCTTGGTGGTGAGCAACGGAATGGAATCACCCGAAAGGTCGAAGCGCATCATTGCGCCAAAGAGCGAGCGCGTGCC
>CAXRCQ010000430.1:0-12455 GCA_964228845.1 Blastomonas sp. | reverse complement strand
CGTCCGCCGCGCATGAAGTTGATCGTGATATTGACCGGCTTGATCCGCACCGCCGGTTCCTCTGCCGCCACGGTGACGCGCAACGCGGCGATCGCGGCGATCTCCATGAGGCCGCTCATTGCGCCGCCGTGCAGAAAGCCGGGACGCCCCATCACCTGGGGGCCGTAGTCGAAAGCCATCACCGGCAGGCCGTCCTGCAGATGATCGACGGTGATGCCCATCGTCTCGGCAAAGGGAGGCATGAAGCCGAGGATCGCGGTGCTATCGGGATCGGTGCTCATCGTTCAGCCCAGGAAATTTTCGACGCGGATGAAGGTGCCTGCGACATGCGCCACCGGATCGTTGGGATCGCCATCATGCGCAATGCCGCGCACGAACGCCATGGACCGCGTCACCTTGTAGCATTCGCCGCGGCCGATGACGGACTTGCCCGGCGTGGCGGGGCGCATGTAGTCGACGCGCAGGTCGAGCGTCACCTGCGGACGGAATTCGCCGATCGCGGTCCAGACCGACAGGCTGGTGGCATTGTCCATCAGGCTGATGATCGGCCCCGACGCGATGACCCCGCTTTCGACATCGCCGATGAGCCGGTCCGAATAGGGAAGCTCCATCTCCACCCAGCCGGTACCATGGGCGCGATAGCGCATGCCCAGATGCCCGCCATGGCCGAGCCTGCCCACTATGCCCTCGAAGGCGCTGGGGTCGAATCCCCCGCCCTGACGGTCGGCTGGTGGTGCTGTGTCGGTCATGCCTGGCTGCTCGATTCGGGGCGGTGTCGATTAACGGACCATAATTGGAAATTGCGGCCCAAACTCTGCACGCTCCCGAGCATTCGTCAACCCGCAGAACGGAGATCGTGAATGGCCCGGCAATGCAATGTGCCCGTTATCGACATCAGCGAACTGCCCGACTTCCCTCAGGCCATCGCGCTGCACGGCGCGAGACTGAGCAGCGGCGCTGGCCTGGGCATGAACGACGATCTGTGGATCATTGCCGTGATCATGGTCTACGAAAAGGCGAACTGAACGGCATGGCCGCGGAGGACTGGCTGTGCCGGTTCCGGCAGGCCCACCGCCAGCTTTCAGCGCCTGATCGTGCAGAGGCGCTCTGGCTACTGGCAAGCGACCCCGCTCTGGTGACGCAGTGGCTGCGCGCGCAACTGCAGGAAATGGCGGGCGATCCGGCGCGGCTGCCAGCGGGCTATGCCGATCCGGTGCTGCAATCGCTGGTGCTTCTCGATGATGGTGAACTGCACCTGTCGCTCGCCTTTGTCGACGCTGTCCGATGGAACGAGCGCCATGCCAAGGCGGATGGCGGCGGCGACGTCATCGAGTTCGCCGATGGCTGGACGCGGGTTCGCGTGCTCCATGCGACCGGAGCGACGGTACAGATGCACGCGCGTTCCGATCGCGGCGAATGGCGTGCCGACAGGCCCAAGCGGCTGTGCCAGGGCCAGGAATTCGTGCTCGACAATGCGCGGCAGGCGCTGCGCTTCTGCAGCGTATCGCACGATATCGTGCTGTTGCGTTTGCTGGTGCGCGACCCTGACCTGCGTCATGTGGTCGAATGCGAAGCGGCGACCGGACAGGTACTGCGCCGGAGACAGGCGCAATCGCACGACGCGCGGGTGCAGATGATGCTGTCGCTTCTGCGCTCGCTGGGACGGACCGGGGCTATCGACGTCATCGCTGCGTCCATTGGCGCCTGGCCGCCCGAATTGCGCTGGCACGGGGTGTGCGAGGCGCTCGCGCTGGATGCGTTTTCCGGTTTTGCGCTGCTTGAAGCCATGGCGCGCGAGGATGCCGATCCGGACCTGCGCGCGCTGGCACAGCAGACGCGTTCGCAACGGGTTGTCGCGCACCCGCAAGTGGCCGAACGGGTGTAGCGGTCATGGCGATGCGCATCGCAACCGGCCCGGTCGATCCCTGCACGCTCGACGATTGCATGGAAGCTCTGGACCGATCAGGCTTTGATCCGGACGATGCCGGTTCGGTGGCGCATGCCGCGCATTGGCTCGCGCGGCTGGCCGCCAATCGCGATTTTCTGGCCAATATCGCGATCGCCGAATTGCGCCAGGGATGCAGGCGGCCCGGCGGTCAGGGATATACGCCCCAGGTGATCATGCTGGGCGAGGCCAGGCCCGGCTGGTTCCTGCGCGCCAATATCTGGCCTTCGCGGCAGGAAGCGGTGCTGCGGGCGAGCGGCGAGGCAGCCTTCGTCTATGGTCTGGCGCACGACCATAATTTCGATTTTCTCACCATCGGCTATCATGGTCCGGGCTATGTCAGCGATCATTATGAGGTCAACCCGGAGAGCGTGACGGGCGTGGTGGGCGAGCGCGTCGCGCTGCACTTCAAGGGGCGGGCGAGGCTTTCGCAAGGCATGGTGATGCATTATCGCGCGCGCCGCGACGTGCACTGCCAGCATCCGCCCAAGAGCCTCTCGGTCTCGATCAACCTGATGCACAGCGCGCCGCAGCAGCGCTGGACCGACCAGTTCCGCTATGACCTCGAAACCCGCACGATCACGCATGTGCTGACCGGCTGCACCGGCGATACGCTTGCGCGCGTGGCGCTGGCGCTCGATCGCGATCATGCACGGGCGGCACTGCATGAAATGGCTGATGTCCATCCTCAGCCCCGATTGCGCTGGTCTGCGATCCGCGCGCTGGCGCTCGACGCACCCGATGCGGCATCGCGCGACAATCTGCTCGACCTTCATGCCGATGGCAGCTGCGGCTGGCTCGCGCGCCGACTGGCGCAGCCGATAAGCGATTGATGGCGCTGGCCGTCGGGCTATAGTCGCCGTCGCGAGGACAGGGCGGGGACGGCATGCAGATGACAGATTTCGATATCGGGCAGATTGGCCGGCTGATCCAGATCGCGATGGCACCGGCGTTCCTGCTGCTGGCGACCGGCAACATCCTGCAGATGTTTGCCAACCGGCTTGCGCGCGTGGTTGACCGTGAACGCGTCCAGATGGCCGAATTTCACAGGACGCAAGGCGAAGCGCATGTCCGCGTGGTCAACGAATTGCGGATCCTCGACCGGCGCGCAGCCATCGTCAACAAGGCGATCCTGATGGGCACGTTGAGCGCAATCACCGTCGGTGTCGTGATCGCCTCGATCTTCGTGCTGTCGCTTACCGGCTACCGCTTCGGCCAGATCGTCGCCGGTGGCTTCATCCTCGCGATGATCTTCCTCATCTCCGGGCTGGTGCTGTTCGTTCTGGAAATCCGCATGGCGATGCACACCATCCGCATCGAGGAAAGGCTGCTCAAGATAGAGGACGAATGAAAAAGGCCCCGCCATCGCTGGCAGGGCCCTTTGCAAGATGGACTTCGGTAAAGATCAGCCGCCGACAGGGGCCGCGACGGCACCTGCCGCTGCAGGATCTTCTGCCGCTGCATCCTTGACCGGATCTTCGGTCGTCGCCGGGGCACCCGCTTCAGCCGGGACCGCATCAGCGGCAGGCGCAGCCGGAAGCGGCAGCGGGCTGCCCGACTGGGTGTTCATCCAGGCCATCAGGTTGGCGCGATCTTCAGCCTTGCCAAGGCCGGCAAAGCTCATCTTGGTGCCGTCGGCATAGGCCTTGGGCGACTTGAGCCACTTGTTCATTTCCTCGAAGGTCCAGGGGCCCGACTTGCTCTTCAGCGCATCCGAATAGGCAAAGCCGGGATGCGCGGCATGCGGCTTGCCCAGCACGCCGTAAAGGTTCGGGCCAATGCCGTTCGCGCCGCCATTGGTGATGGTGTGGCATGACGAGCATTTGGCGAAGACCTTTTCGCCCTTCGCGACATCGGCGCTGGCGAGCAGCGTCTCGATGGGAACTTCGGCCGCACCGCCTTCGCCTTCGGAAGAGACAACGCCTTCGATGACATAGCCGAGCTTTTCGGGACGTTCCGGCTTGTCGGCATGGAACACCTTGCCGCTGATGATCGAGAGGCCAAGGGCACAGATGCCCCCCGCAAGAACCCAACCTGCAATCGTGTTTTTGCTGTCCTGCATGCCCTGTTGCCTCGTCTTTGATAAGGACGCCATGCGGCCACGGCGCCCAGAAAGGTCGTCATCCGATAAGTCCAGCGATGGATCGCCGGACTTTTCGCCCTGTTGAAAGACCCCGTTGCCGCGTCGCAACAGGGCCGGTCAGCCGCCCCCTCTAATCATGGTCCGTTCGCACTGCAAGCCCCGACACGCGCGATTTCGCCTTGTCGTTACGGCTGGGCCTGCCTATGCGCGCTGGCCATGCAAAGCTATCCGCACATCGCTCGCCAGATGGTCGAGGACATGGCCCGAATCGCTGCCGCCGAACCCGAGCGATCCATCGCCTATCAGGGCGCGCCCGGAGCCTATTCGCACATCGCCGCACGCGGCTTTGCGCCGGACTGGCACCCGCTGCCCTGTTTTTCGTTTCAGGATGCGATGGATGCGGTGAAGGACGGTCGTGCCGCGCGCGCGATCATCCCGATCGAGAATTCGCAGCATGGCCGGGTCGCCGATATTCATTTCCTGCTGCCCGAGAGCGGGTTGACCATCGTCGCCGAATATTTCCTGCCGGTGCACCATTGCCTGCTGGCGAAGGGCGACGGGCCCTATCACTCGGCGGTCAGCCATCCGCAGGCGCTGGGTCAGACGCGGCACTATCTGCGCGCGCAAGGCATCGAGCCGGTCAACTACCCCGATACCGCGGGCGCTGCGGCCTTTGTTGCCGAATCGGGCGAGCCCGGGCTCTGCGCGGTCGCCTCTCGCCTGGCGGGAGAGGTTTTCGGGCTCAAGGTCATTGCCGAGGGTATCGAGGATGCGGCGCACAACATGACCCGCTTCGTCGTGCTGGCCGCGCATCGCGACGATCCGATGCCCGATACCGCCGATGTGATGACCACCTTCATCTTCGAGGTGAAGAATATCCCCGCAGCGCTGTTCATGGCGCTATCCGGCTTTGCCACGAACGGCATCAACATGACCAAGCTGGAAAGCTATATCCGTGACGGTAGCTTCGCAGCAGCAGAATTCTATGCCGATATTGTGGGCATGCCGGGTCAGCCCGCGGTCGACCGCGCGCTCGAGGTGCTGGGCTATCACAGCAAATGGGTACGCATCCTGGGCAGCTATCCGCAGGCCATGTCGCGCGAATAGCTTCAGTCCTCCTTGCCGTAGATGCGCCGCGACAGGTGCCGCATGATCGGCGTCACCGTCAGGCCGTGGATCAGGATCGATCCGAGCACGATCAGACCCAGCGTTTCCCATAGGGTGTGCTGCATCGGGAAGTCGCCATGGTTGAGGCCGAAGGCGAGATAATAGACCGAACCCAGTCCGCGAATGCCGAAAAAGGCGATCACGAACTTTTCCAGCGGAGGCCGGTCAACCCCGACCAGCCCAAGATAGCCGATCACGGGTCGGATCACGAGCAACACCAGGGCAGCGACCAGAATATTGGTCCAGCCGATATCGCTCAGCAGCTCACCGCCGGTCAGCATGCCGCCGAACAGCACCAGCAGCACCATCATCACCAGACGCTCGGTTTCATCGGCGAAATCATGCAGCTCGCTGTTGAAATCATCACCTTCCGAAGAACGCCGCAGGATCAGCCCGGCGATGAACACGGCAAGGAACCCATAGCCATGCGCAAATTCGGTCAGCGCGTAGATGGCAAGCGTAGCGCCGACCGCGATAAAGCCGTCCCCGGTGCGAGAAAGGCGCGTATCCTGCGGCAGGCGATAGATGATCTGCCCCATCAGCCAGCCGCCAAGCGACCCCACCAGCGCGCCGACGCCCAGCCGCCAGACCACATCGTGCCACACCCATTCGGCCAGTACGCCACCGGTCAGCGCAGCGGCGCTGGCCGCCAGCGCAAGATACACGAAGGGAAAGGCGAGCGCGTCATTGAGCCCGGCCTCCGAGGTCAGCGCAAAGCGTGCTTCATCGCTGTCATCGCTGTCTGGGCGCTCGATCTGCACATCGGCGGCCAGCACCGGGTCCGTCGGTGCCAGGCATGCGCCCAGCAGCAGGGCGGAGGCGAGCGGCAGGCTCAGGATCCACATGCCCGACAGGACGATGAACAGGATCGTCAGCGGCATGACGATGGCGAGCAGCCGCACGGTCAGGTTCCATCCGCGCCAGCTTAGCGGCCTGCCGATCTTGAGCCCGGCACCCATTAGCGAAATGATGACGATGAACTCGCTCGCCTTCTCGATCAGCACCGGCGATTCGACCGGATGCGGCGAGAATTGCGCCAGCGGCGTCCAGGCGAAGATCGCCATGCCCATGCCGACAAAGATGATCGGTAGCGACAATGGCAGCTTTTTCAGCAGCAGCGGCAACCACGCTACCAGCAGCACCACCAGCCCGATGGCGAACAGCCAGAGCTTGTAATGTTCCAGCAGGAACTGCCCGATCACCGACGTGAACAGCGGGTCCGCAAAGGCGGTGACATCGAGCTCCGGCGTCTTGGGGATGATCGATTGCCGGATGATATCGTGCATCAGTGTGCGGCCCCCCAACTCGGCCCCGTGCCGATTTCAACCCCGAGAGGTACGCTGAGCGTTACCGCCGGTTCCCCTGCATTTTCCATGACCGAACGGATGACCTGAGACGCCGCCTCGATATCGCCTTCGGGCAGTTCGAATACCAGTTCGTCATGTACCTGGAGCAGCATGCGTACATGACCGAGACCCGCCGCTTCGAGCGCGGGGCCCATGCGCACCATCGCACGCTTGATGATGTCGGCGCTGGTGCCCTGGATCGGTGCATTGATCGCCGCGCGTTCGCTGCCCTGACGCTCGGCCTGGTTCTTCGACGTGATGCGCGGGAAATGGGTCTTGCGACCGAACAGGGTCTCGGTGAACCCGCATTCGCGCGCGCTTTCCAGCGTCTCGGCAATATAGCGGTTGATGCCGGGGAAGCGCTGGAAATAGGTGTCGATCATCGCCTGCGCCTCATCCGCGCTCACCTCGAGCCTTCCCGCCAGGCCCCAGCGCGATATGCCATAGAGGATCGCGAAATTGATCGTCTTGGCGCGCCCGCGCGTGTCGCGATTGACCTCGCCGAACAGCTCCTGCGCGGTACGGTTGTGAATGTCCTCGCCCTTGGCAAAGGCATCGCGCAGCGTCTCGACATCGGCCATGTGCGCCGCGAGCCGCAATTCGATCTGGCTATAGTCCGCTGCCAAGATGACATTACCCGGCTCGGCGACAAAGGCATGGCGGATCTGGCGGCCGATCTCGGTGCGGATCGGGATGTTCTGCAGATTGGGCTCGGTCGAGGACAGCCGCCCGGTCTGCGCGCCGACCAGGCTGTAGCTGGTATGCACCCGCCCCGTCTGCGGGTTGATCTGCTCCTGCAGCGCATCGGTATAGGTGGACTTGAGCTTGGACAGTTGCCGCCAGTCCAGCACCTTGCGCGAGATTTCCGATCCTTCGCCGGCCAGCTTCTCCAGCACCGTGACGTCGGTCGAATAGGCGCCGGTTTTGCCCTTCTTGCCGCCCTTGAGGCCCAGCTTGTCGAACAGGATCTCGCCGAGCTGCTTGGGGCTGCCGATGGCGAAGCTCTGGCCTGCCAGCTCGTGGATTTCGCCCTCCAGCGCGGCCATGCGCGTGGCGAAATCCTGGCTCAGCGCCGCGAGCTGCTCGCGATCGACCTTGATGCCATGCCGCTCCATGCCGGCCACGACCGGTATCAGCGGACGATCGACATTCTGGTAGATGCGCGTCGCGCCTTCCACCGGCATGCGCGGGCGCAGGACGTGCCACAGCCGCAGCGTGACATCGGCGTCCTCCGCAGCATAGCGCGTGGCATCGGCAAGCGGCACCTCGTTGAAGCCGATCTGCTTCTTGCCGGTGCCGGTGAGCGATTTGAAGCTGATGCACTGATGGCCGAGATGCCGGTCGGCGAGCGCATCCATGCCGTGCCCGCCGCTGCCGAATTCGTGCCCGGCATCCAGGTTGAAGCTCATCACCATAGTGTCGTCGATCGGCGAGACATGGATGTCATGCCGCGCCAGTACGTTGAGATCGTATTTGAGATTCTGGCCGATCTTGAGGATAGCATCGTCCTCGAGCAGAGGCTTCAGGCGAGCGATCGCTTCGCCCATCGGGATCTGGTTCGGCTTCTCGGCAAACATGTCGCTGCCGCCATGGCCGAGCGGGATATAGCAGGCTTCGCCCGGCGCGACCGCCAGGCTGACCCCGACCAGAGCCGCCTGCATCGAATCGAGCGAATCCGTCTCGGTATCGACCGCCACCATGCCCGCCGCGCGCGCCTTCGCGATCCAGGTATCGAGCGTTTCGATATCCTGCACGCAGACATAATCGTCGAGGTTGATCGCGGGCATGGCGAGCGGCTGCGATGCTATCGCATTGTCGCTGCGCGGTGTATCTCCCGACGCGCTAGATGGGGCAGGGGCGGCATCCGTTGGACCGCTCGCGCCCAGCTTGCGGAGCAGGCTGGTAAAGCCGTGCTTCGTGAGGAAAGCGGCGAGAGGTTCGGGTGGGATGTCCTTGAGCAGGAAGTCGTCGAGTTCGTTGGGCAGCGGACAATCGTCTTTGAGCGTCACCAGCACCTTGCTCAGCCGGGCCATGTCGGCCTGTTCGATCAGGCTGTCGCGCATCTTGGAGGGCTTCATCGAGGGGGCGGCGGCGAGCACGCTCTCCAGATCGCCATGCTCGACGATCAGCTTGGACGCGGTCTTCGGGCCGATGCCGCGAATGCCGGGCACATTGTCGACGGCGTCGCCCATCAGCGCGAGCACGTCGCCCAGCTGTTCGGGCGTAACCCCGAATTTCTCCATCACCGCCTCGGGGCCCAGCCTGGCGTTCTTCATCGTGTCGAGCATGTCGAGCCCGGGCTGGATGAGCTGCATCAGGTCCTTGTCGGAGCTGACGATGGTGACCTTCCACCCTTTGGCGAGCGCGTCCTTGGCATAGCTCGCGATGATGTCGTCCGCCTCGACATTGTCCTCCTCGATGCAGGGCATCGAAAAGGCACGCGTCGCATCGCGGATCAGCGGGAATTGCGGGCGCAGATCCTCGGGCGGCTCTGGGCGATGCGCCTTGTACTGATCGTACAGCTCGTTGCGGAAGCTTTGCGAACTCTTGTCGAGAATCACCGCCATATGCGTCGGGCCGTCGGCCTTGTGCAGGTCATCCGCCAGCTTCCAGAGCATGGTCGTATAGCCATAGACCGCGCCGACCGGGGTGCCTTCCGGGTTGGTCAGCGGCGGCAGCCGGTGATAGGCGCGGAAGATGTACGAGGATCCGTCGACGAGATAGAGATGGTTCTGCTGTGCCATGGCCGCAGCGATAGCAGCGCCATGGGGCAGGGTCATGCAAATTTGGAACCGCCCTTGCGGGCAAGCGTTGGCGGGTCGGGGAAAGTGCTCCATCGGGCACTGTGATGAAGGAGTTATCCCATGCGTAATCTAGCCATTGCCAGCGTTGCGGCCCTTGCACTCGGGCTTGCCGCCTGCTCGGCGGAAACCGAACAGAAGGCCGATGCTGCGGCCGACGCCGCCGGCAACGATATCGAGGCCAATGTGAACGCCGCTGGCGAAATGATCGATAATGCCGCCGACGATGTCGAGGCCAGTGTCGACCAGGCCGCTGACGATCTGGATGCCGAAGCCGACAAGGCGGGCGACAAGATGGAAAAGGAATGGGATGACGCCAAGGCCGAGGCCAAGGAAGAAGCCCAGTAATCTTGCCCCCTCGGGTTAAAGCAGATCAGCCTGTTCGATCCGGTCATTGCCGGCGGGCAGGCTGATCCGCATTCCGTCCTCCCCCATGACGACCTCGCCACCATAGGCCTTGTCAACGCCGCGCAGAAAATAGGGGTGAAGGAGCTTCGACGGCAGGCGCGGCACTATATGGGTGAAGACGAGCATCCTCGCCTTGCCCCGCTGCGCGATCCCGGCCACCGCGACCGGCGAGCTGTGATAGCCCGGTATGTCAGACATGATCTTGGCGATGCGCTGGTCGCCATGCTCTGCGGCAGTGCGCGAGATGACCCCTACCATCGCGGGGTTGAGTACCTCGTGCACCAATATGTCGCAGCCGTTGCAAGCGCGTGAGACGCTGGGGGTCGGCGCGGTGTCGCCGCTGATGACGACCGAGCGGCCCTTGTAGTCGAAGCGATAGCCCAAAGCCGGTTCCACCGGATCGTGCTTCACCTTGAATGCCGTAATCTTCACTCCGCCGCGATCATAGACAGGCCGTCCAGCATCAGCCGACCCGACGGTCAGCGCCTGCGCGCCCGCACCGCTGCGCGGCATGATGTCCGCGCCGTGATGCGCGATGCGATAACCGTAATCGGCGGTATAGGCGGTGTCGAAGCCGCTCACGACCTGCTCCACACCTTGCGGCCCATAGACCGGCATCGGCTTCTCGCGACCGCTCGCGGCCCAGCGCAGCATCAGCACTTCGCCCAGCCCGTCGATATGATCCGAATGGAAATGGGTAAGCAGCGTCGCATCGATCCTGCCGAGCGGCACGCCGATCTCGCCGATCCGCCGCCCAGCGCCGGAACCGGCATCGACGAGGAAGAGTTGCTTGCCCGCCAGCACCAGCGTGCAGGGGCCTGAACGACCCGGATCAGGCAGGGGAGAGCCTGTACCGCACAGGATGATATGCAGGCCGTCGGGCAGGCCTGCAGTGGCATCCTTACCGTAACCCGCCTCGACAGCGCGGTTGAACACCACCTCGCCGAGCCGGTCGCGCGAGAGCCAGGCGAGCCCAGCAAGAACGACGATGATGATCAAAAGCCCGATGACGACGCGGCGCATGAACCCCTCCCGATATTATGTCACTCCTTGTGCCATATTAATTCGGTGTCTGCCAGCGCTTTGTATCGGACTTGGCGAACGTCCTCCGACGCGTTAGTCTCTTCCCGCCCGCAACTGGCGCATCAGATGGATCACCATCGGGGAGCGGGCGCTTGTCACTGTCGCGCGCCTGGGCAATCCTCCTTGTACGAAAGGACTGCCCGATGACCGATGCACCTCCATTCCATGTCGTCTTCGCGATCTTCGACCGGATCACCCAGCTCGATTTCACCGGGCCTGCGCAGTTTCTCTGCCGCATGCCGGGGGCGAAGCTGCACGTCGCAGCCGCGTCGCTCGATCCGGTGATGACCGATGCGGGCTTCGCGATCCTGCCGACGGTCCGCTTTGCCGATTGCCCGCAGGCCGACCTCATCTGCGTGCCAGGCGGGCTGGGCGTGCCAGCCGCCCTCGGTGATCGCCGGCTGATCGATTTCGTCCGCTTGCAGGGTGCTTCCGCGCAATGGGTGACCAGCGTGTGCACCGGTGCCTTCATTCTCGGGCGCGCCGGGTTGCTTCGGGGCAAGCGGGCGACAACACATTGGGGCTATACCGGGCAACTCCCGCTGGTGGGGGCGACCCATGAACCTGCGCGCACGGTGTTCGATGGCAATGTCGTCACCGCGGGCGGGGTCACGTCGGGCATCGATTTCGCTCTAACGGTGATCGCGCATCTGCACGGCGAGGATGCGGCGCGCTCTATCCAGCTTAGCCTGGAATATGACCCCGCGCCGCCCTTCGCCGGTGGAACGCCCGCGACCAGCCCCGAACCGATCGTGCGCATGATGCGCCAGCGCTTCTACGATGCCCGCGCGGCCGAGATGGAAGCCGCGCTGAACGCCACCGACTGAATCCAAGAAAAAGGGGCCGGAAGGTTTCCCCTCCGGCCCCGTTTCTCGTTTGGCGCGTGGCCAGACGGTATGGATCAGAAGTCCATGCCGCCCATGCCGCCCATGCCACCGGGCATGCCGCCGGGCATGCCGCCAGCAGCCTTGTCTTCCGGAGCGTCGCAGATCGCGGCTTCGGTGGTGATCAGCAGACCAGCGACCGAGGCAGCATCCTGCAGCGCGGCGCGCACGACCTTGGTCGGGTCGATCACGCCAGCGGCGACCAGATTCTCATAGGTGTCGGTCGCGGCGTTGAAGCCCAGCGTGTCGTCGTTGCCGTCGAGCAGCTTGCCCGAGACCACCGCACCGTCGTGACCGGCATTCTGCGCGATCTGACGGACGGGGGCGAACAGCGCCTTGCGGATGATGTCGATACCGCGGGTCTGGTCGTCGTTTTCGCCGGTCAGGCCCTCGAGCGCCGAGGTGGCATACAGCAGCGCTGTACCACCGCCGGGGACGATGCCTTCTTCGACAGCAGCACGGGTGGCGTGCAGCGCATCGTCGACGCGGTCCTTCATTTCCTTCACTTCGACTTCCGAAGCACCGCCGACCTTGATCACGGCCACGCCGCCAGCGAGCTTGGCCAGACGCTCCAGGAGCTTCTCGCGGTCGTAATCGCTGGTGGTGTTGTCGATCTGGGTGCGGATCGCTTCGACGCGGGCCTTGATCGCATCGGCTTCACCGGCGCCATCGACGATGGTGGTGTTGTCCTTGTCGATCGAGACGCGCTTCGCCTGGCCGAGCATGCCGAGCGTGACG
>CAXRCQ010000429.1:0-12249 GCA_964228845.1 Blastomonas sp. | reverse complement strand
CTTCCGTTTCGAGTCGGTCCGTCCGGGGAGCGGCGAACCATGGCACGACAGTATCTCAACCGAAACGATAGACAAGTGATCTGCGCCACATGGACGCCGCTCTGCGCCGGAACGAAAAGCCGATGGCGCTTGACTCTGGGGACGGGACTGCTAATGGCCTGCGCGACCGGACGTGCTGCAAGGCGTGTCCGATCGCCGTCCGAGACAGTTGGTGCGGGGGATTTGCCCCGCTTAATGTCCAGCCTAGACGGGGACATGTTTTTCACTGTCGTGCGCCTGCCGCACCACAGACGCTGCCATTTTCGTCCCGCGCGCATCGTCGCAACCGGGGCTTCGGCTCGGCAAACACCCCCACGGACAGAAGCGCAGAGCGGTCAGGGACCGGCAACGGGCTTTTACGCGCTGCACAAGCAACCGGGCGCACCGGTGGATGGCCTTTGGTCATCGCCAGGCCGATGCGCTCATGTGGAAGGAGAACGGCATGGATCGTGCTGAAAAAGAAGCCGCTGTTGCCTCGCTGAACGCAACCTTCGGTGAAGCCGGTGTGGTGGTGGTGACCCGTAATCTGGGTCTGACCGTTGCCAAGTCGACCGAGCTTCGCACGAAGATGCGTAGCGAAGGCGCCAGCTACAAAGTGACCAAGAACCGGCTGGCCAAGCTTGCCGCTCAGGGCACGCCTTATGCCTCGATCGCCGACCTGTTCACCGGCCCCGTCGCGCTCGCGACCTCGGGCGACCCGGTGGCAGCGGCCAAGGTCGCGGTCAATTTCGCCAAGGATAACGACAAGCTCGAGATCGTTGGCGGCGCGATGGGCGACACGGTTCTGGATGCCGAAGGAATCAAGGCACTCGCCTCGATGCCCTCGCTCGACGAACTGCGTGCCAAGATCGTTGGTCTCGTCAATGCCCCGGCCACCAAGGTGGTTCAGGTCATTCAGGCTCCCGCCGGGCAGCTCGCCCGCGTGTTCGGTGCCTATGCGGCCAAGGAAGACGCATAAGCTTTTGTACCTCCGCCGCACGCCCGGACCGGCTGCGGCATGCAACATGTTTAGAATTGGAGACTTAAAATGGCAGATATCGCAAACCTGGTCGAAGAACTCTCGAAGCTGACCGTTCTGGAAGCCGCTGAACTCTCGAAGGCCCTGGAAGAAGCATGGGGCGTTTCGGCCGCTGCTGCTGTGGCTGTTGCTGCTCCCGCCGCTGGCGGCGCTGCTCCGGCTGCTGAAGAGCAGACCGAATTCGACGTCATCCTGACCGGCGACGGCGGCAAGAAGATCCAGGTCATCAAGGAAGTCCGCGCGATCACCAACCTGGGCCTGACCGAAGCCAAGACCCTGGTCGAAAGCGCTCCCAAGGCGATCAAGGAAGGCGTCAGCAAGGCTGAAGCCGAAGACATCAAGGCGAAGATCGAAGCAGCCGGCGGCACCGTCGAGCTCAAGTAATCGCCTTTCCCGCGCCTTCGGGCACGGGGATGACAAAAAGGGCGGCCTGCACAAGCGCAGGTCGCCCTTTTTCTTTGGCGCCGCACGGGCTCACGCGAATCTGCGAAGCCGTGAAGGTCTATGGATGATCCTGTTCTCCGGCGAAAGCCAGAGCCCAGAGGCGATCTTGTCCGGCCTGATTCCTGAGCTCCGGCTTTCGCCGGAGAACAGGGATGCCGTGTCACGTTCTTCGTGTCTTCGCGCCTTCGCGTGAAACCAAGCTCAGCTGCGCAGCAGCTCGTTGATGCCGGTCTTGGAGCGGGTCTGCGCATCCACCGTCTTGACGATCACCGCGCAATAGAGCGACGGACCCGGCGTGCCATCGGGCAGCGGCTTGCCGGGCAGCGCGCCGGGCACGACGACCGCATAGGGCGGCACCTTGCCGTAATGCACTTCGCCGGTCGCCCGATCGACGATCTTGGTCGATGCGCCCAGATACACGCCCATCGACAGCACCGCGCCCTCGCCGACGATCACGCCCTCGGCCACTTCCGAGCGCGCGCCGATGAAGCAATTGTCCTCGATGATCACCGGGCCAGCCTGGAGCGGTTCGAGCACGCCGCCGATGCCGACGCCGCCCGAGATATGCACGTTGCGGCCGATCTGCGCGCAGCTGCCGACGGTGGCCCAGGTATCGACCATCGTGCCCTCGCCGACATGCGCGCCGATATTGACGAAGCTGGGCATCAGCACCGCGTCCCTGGCGATGAACGCGCCGCGCCGCGCGACCGCGCCGGGCACCGCGCGGAATCCGGCCTGACGGAATTCTGCGCTCGACCACCCTTCGAACTTGCTCGGAACCTTGTCCCACCAGCACGCCCCGCCGGGGCCGCCGCTGATCTCTTCCATCGGGTTGAGGCGGAACGAGAGCAGCACCGCCTTCTTGAGCCACTGGTTGACCTGCCAGCCGCCCTGGCCATCGGGCTCGGCGACGCGCGCCGCGCCGCTGTCGAGCAGGTTCAGCGCTTCTGCCACATCGCTCCGCACAGGGCTGTCCGCGCCGGTGTCCATGGTCTCACGGCCTTCCCAGGCGGCTTCGATGCGGGCTTGCAGGGTGTCGGTCATGCAGAAGTCTCCTCGGTCAGCGCCGCGAGCCACTCGCCCAGCGCGGTAATTTCATGGTCGATATAGTCGTGATCGTGCTCGTGATTGCCACCATCCGAGCCGTTGTTCATCCACACGGTGGTCATGCCGAGCTGCTTGGCGGGCTTGAGATTGCGCGCCAGATCGTCGACGAACAGGGCGCTCGCAGGATCGATATCGAGCGCATCGACCAGGCTCGCATAGGCCGCCGCATCGGGCTTGGGCCGGTAGCGCGTCGCGTGAATGTCGTGGATCGCCTCGAACTGATCGACGAGCCCCAGCCGGTCAAGCACGCGACCGGCATATTTGACATCCCCATTGGTGAAGATGAGCTTGCGCCCCGGCAGCCGCGACAGCCCCTGCGCGGTGATCGAACAGGGCGAAACGCGGCCCATGTCGATATCGTGGACATAATCGAGGAAATGGTGCGGATCGACGCCATGGTCGAGCATCAGCCCGGCGAGCGTGGTGCCGTGCTGGTAGTAATAGGCTTTCTGGATGCGCCGGGCCTCGGCCAGATCGACCTGCATCAGATCCGACACATATTGCCCCATGCGCTCGTCGATCAGCGCGAACAGGTCGGTCTCCGCCGGGTAGAGCGTGTTGTCGAGATCGAAGATCCAGGTGCGGACATGATCGAAGGGCGGGCGCATGATGGGCATGCGCCTAGACCGGCTGGGGCGCATCGGCAAGCCGCCATTCGGCCTGCACGGACGGATCGGTTTCGCTCGCTGCCCGGATGGCGCGTTCCGCGATCGCCCGCGCCGGATCGAGCCGCCCCAGCGCCCAGACCGCCGCGCCGCGCACCACCGGATCGGCATCGTCGAGCAGCGCCGCCACCGGAGCGACCAGCGCCGCATCGCCGCTATTGCCCGCCGCTACAAGCGCGTTGCGCACCATCCGTCCGCGCCCGCTGCGCTTGATCGGCGAGCCCGAGAACAGCGCGCGGAAACCGGCGTCGTCGAGCGCGAGCAGATCGGCAATCGAGGGCGCGACCAGCTCGGCGCGCGGCAGGAAGGCGCGGTTGCGGTGCGCACTATCGGCAAACTTGTTCCAGGGGCAGACCGCGAGGCAATCGTCGCAACCATAGACATGATTGCCGATGCCCTTGCGCAGCTCGACCGGGATCGGCCCCGCATGCTCGATCGTCAGATAGGAGATGCAGCGGCGGGCATCGAGCCGGTAAGGCGCCGGGAAGGCATCGGTCGGGCACACCGTCTGGCAGGCGGTGCACGATCCGCAGCGGTCGCGTCCTGCCCCGCTCGGCGCGAGGTCGAGCGTGGCATAGATCGCGCCGAGGAACAGCCAGCTGCCATGGCTGCGGCTTACCAGATTGGTGTGCATGCCCTGCCAGCCCAGCCCTGCCGCCATCGCGAGCGGCTTTTCCATCACTGGGGCGGTATCGACGAACACCTTGACCTGAACGTCATCGGCCTGCTCGACGATCCAGCGCGCGAGCGCCTTGAGCGCGGACTTGACCGTCTTGTGATAGTCGCCGCCCTGCGCATAGACCGAGATGCGCGCGCGATCGGGATGCTCGGCCAGCGCGAACGGATCGCGCCCCGGCGCATAGCTCATGCCGAGCATGATCACCGATCGCACATCGCTCCACAACACCTTCGGCTCGGCGCGCTGGTCGGCGCGTCCCTCCATCCACAGCATGTCGCCATGGCAGCCCGCATCAAGCCAGGCCTGGAAGCGCGCGGCGTTCTGCGGCCCCAGCGTTGCGGGCGCAAAGCCGCAATCGGCAAAGCCCAGCTTCGCCGCTTCCGCCACTATCTCCGCCTCAAGGTTTCGCTTGCCGCTCGCCATGCTCATCCGCTACCCGATTGACGGGCCGCAACCAAGTGCGACGGCTCGCCGGAGAGACGCTTGAGCAAGGATCGCCCGTGACCGCCAACGCCATCGAAGCGCATGGCCTCGTCAAGATTTTCGGGCGGCAGCGCGCGGTGGACGGGGTGGACTTGACCGTTCCCGCAGGCAGCATCTTCGGCATTCTCGGCCCCAATGGCGCGGGCAAGACGACGACGCTGCGCATGCTGCTGGGCATCGTCGATCCCGACGAGGGGACGCGCACGCTGCTCGGCACCGATCATCCGCTCGATGTCGCGCGCCGGGTCGGCTATCTGCCCGAGGAGCGCGGGCTGTACCCATCGATGAAGGCCTATGATGCCATCGCCTTCATGGGCGCGCTGCGCGGGCTGCCGCTCGCCGAGGGGCGAAAGCGCGGCCGCGCGATGCTCGAGGAACATGGCCTGGGCAAGGCGGCGGACAAGGAGGTGCGCACGCTCTCCAAGGGCATGGCGCAGACGGTGCAGCTGCTCGGCACCCTGGTGCACGAGCCCGAGCTGATCGTGCTCGACGAGCCGTTTTCCGGCCTCGATGCGCTGAACCAGGCCAAGCTCGAACGGATGATCCGCGCCCAGGCGGCGCGCGGCGTTACCGTGATCTTTTCCACGCACGTCATCGCGCATGCCGAGCGGCTGTGTGAGCGCATCGCGATCATTGCGGGTGGCAAGGTGCCCTTTGCCGGTTCCGTGTCAGAAGCGCGCGACCGGCTTCGTCCGCAGGTGCGGCTGGAGACGCGGGCGCTCGATGGGGCATGGCGCGCCGCGCTGCCCGCCGATGCGGTGCCCGAGGGGCATTTCTGGCATTTCACCCTGCCCGAAACCGGGGTCGAGCCGCTGCTGCGCGCGCTGATCGAGGGCGAGGCGGGCATCCAGTCGCTGTCGATCGAGCGGCCCGGACTGCACGATGCCTTTGTCGCGAGTGCCGGGGCCGATGCCGCGCGCCAGCTTGAGGAAGACCGGCAGCAGGAGAGCGCCGATGCCTGAATTGCTCCGCGCCTCCTGGGTGATCGCGCGGCGCGATTTTGCCGCGATCATCTTTTCCAAGGCGTTCTTCTTCTTCCTCTTGGGCCCGATCTTTCCGCTCGCCATCGGCATCGCTGCGGGCAGCATCGGCGGACAGGTCGCGCGCGACATCGACCAGAACAGCTTCGCGCTCGTCATGAATTCCGCCGACAGTACCGCCGCGCTCGAGGCGCGCACCAGCCTGGCCGAGCAACTGGGCGAACAGCGCGTTCCGGTTCTGGTTGCGGTCCAGACCGACGATCCTGACAGCGTCATCGCCTCGGGCAAGGATACCCGCTATCTCGGCGTACTCACCGGGAGCCTTGCCGAACCGAGGCTGATCGGCACGAAGGACGAGGTCGAACGGTGGAAAGGCCCGCTCGAATTGCTCGTCGAGCGCGCGCGCGAGGGCGATAGCGCCGCCCCGGCGCGGATCGCGACGCGGCTGGTGGCCGAAAGCAGCGGCTCGGTCGAACAGGGCCGGCTGGTCACCGCGCAGGTCGGACAGGCACTGCTGGTGCTGCTGACGATGCTGCTCGCCGGCATGGTGCTGTCCAATCTGGTCGAGGAAAAGACCAACAAGATCATCGAGATTCTCGCCGCTGCCGTACCGATCGACGCGATTTTCCTGGGCAAGCTGTTCGCGATGCTGGGCATGGCGATGATCGGCATTGCCTGCTGGACCTCGCTCGCGCTCGTGGCGATCCTGCTCGCCGCCAACGGCCTGCCGCAGCCCCCTGTCCCCGCGATCGGCTGGCCGATATTCCTGGCGCTGGGCGTTGCCTATTTCGCCATGGCCTATCTGCTGCTCGGCTCGCTGTTCCTCGGCATCGGCGCGATGGCGAGCACAGTGCGCGAGGTGCAGACGCTGTCGATGCCCGCGACCATGGGCCAGCTCATCTTCTTCTTCCTCGCCTCGTTCTCGGTGACCCGGCTGGGCGAGCCGATCGAGATTTTCGCCGCGATCTTTCCGTTCAGTTCGCCCTTTGCGATGCTGGCGCGCGCGGCGCAGCAGGACGTGCTGTGGCAGCATTTGCTCGCGCTTGGCTGGCAGGCCTTCTGGGTGCTGGTGCTGATCCGCTTCGGCGCACGGCTGTTCCGGCGCAACGTGCTGAAATCGGGCGGCGGCAAGCGCGGGCTGATCGCGGGGATGTTTTCGCGCAACTGACGCAAAAAGGGCCGCGACGGCATCCCGGCGCGGCCCCGTTTGTGGCTGCTGGCCCAATCAGTACATGTGCTGGCCGCCGTTGATCGACAGGGTCGATCCGGTGATGAAGGCTGCTTCCTCGGCGGTCAGGAACACCACGCCGCGCGCGATTTCCTCGGCCTGGCCGAGCCGTCCGACCGGGATTTGCGCGACGATCTTGTCCATCACGTTCTGCGGAATGGTCGAGAGCATCTCGGTGGCGATATAGCCCGGCGCGATCGCATTGGCGGTCACGCCATATTTCGCGCCTTCCATCGCCAGCGACTTGGTGAAGCCGTGAATGCCCGACTTGGCGGCGGCATAGTTGACCTGGCCGATCTGCCCGCCCTGGCCGTTGACCGAGCCGATATTGACGATCCGGCCCCAGCCACGCGTGCGCATGCCGGGAAAGCACGCCTTGGCCATGTTGAAACAGCCGGACAGGTCGACGCGAATCACCTCGTCCCACTGTTCCCAAGTCATCTTCATCATCGTGGCGTCACGGGTGATGCCGGCGTTGTTGACCAGGATGTCGACCGGGCCATGATCCGCCTCGATCCTGGCGACCGCATCCATGCTCTGCTGGTGATCGCCGACATCCCATTTCTGCACCGCGATTCCGGTGCGATCGGAAAAGGCCTTTGCCGCATCGTCATTGCCACCATAGCTGGCGATGACATGCGCCCCCGCATCCTTCAGCGCCAGGCTGATCGCCTCGCCAATGCCGCGTGTTCCGCCAGTAACGATTGCGATTCGGGCCATCCATATTCTCCTGTGTCGCCCGCGAATGGGGGCTTTCATGGCCACACTAGGAAGGCCTTGCGCGCAAGACAAGTTGACGCGCGCGGGAAGTGTTGGGGTTCCGGGTTCACGCGAAGAGGCGAAGACGCGAAGGCGCAAAGACAGCCATTCTCCGGCGAAAGCCGGAGTCCAGAAGCGATGTCGCGCAACCGGATTCCTGGGCTCCGGCTTTCGCCGGAGAACAGCGTCGAGATCGAGGGTCTTCGCGTCCTCGCGCCTTCGCGTGAACCCAACCAAAAAGGGCGGCGCCTTGCGGCACCGCCCTCTTGAACCGACGATCGTCGCCGCCGTTACTTGCTGCGCAGGCGCACCGGCAGGAATTGCGGCTGGCCGGTACGGCGCTGGACGCGCAGCAGCACCGCCTCGCGATTGGCCGAGCGCGCCTCGGCAATCACGCGGTCGACTTCGGCCGAGGTGGTGACCGGGCGGTTGTTGATCGAGAGGATCACGTCGCCCCGCCGGATGCCCTTGGTCGCGGCATCGCCCGACGGATCGACCGCCGCGACGACCACACCCTTGAGCTCGGGCGGAACACCGATCTGGCGCGCGATCTGCGGCGTCAGCTCGGTCACCGCCATGCCCAGTGCCTGGCGCGTGGCGGTTTCGCTGTCTTCCTGGTCCTGGTCGGAGAAATCCTCTGCCGCCTCGGGATTGAACGTCTGCGCGGCGAGTTCCTCCTCGCTCGGACGGCGACCGACAGTGGCGTTGAGCGTCAGCCGCTCGCCATTGCGGATCACGACGATCGGGATGCGCTTGCCCGGCGCGGTATTGGCGACGATGTACGACAGCGTCTGGTCGGGCGTGACGTCCTTGCCGTCGACCGAGACGACGACGTCGCCCGCCTTGATGCCGGCCTTTTCGGCGGCTTCGCCCGGCTCGACGCGCTGGACGAACTCGCCGCGGCGCTTGGGCAGGCCGAGCGATGCGGCCAGGTCGTCGGTCAGCGGGTTGATGCCGACGCCCAGATAGCCGCGTTCGATCGCCGAGCCGCTGCGCAGCTTTTCCACGATCGGGGCAGCCACTTCGGCGGGGATGGCAAAGCCGATGCCGACGCTGCCGCCGGTGGGCGAAATGATGGCATTATTGATCCCGATGACATTGCCGTTGAGATCGAACATCGGGCCGCCCGAATTGCCGCGGTTGATCGCGGCGTCGGTCTGCAGATAGCGGTCATAGGCGCCGCCCTGGCCAGTGTTGCGATACACTGCCGAGATGATTCCCGAGGTCACCGTGCCGCCCAGGCCGAAGGGGTTGCCGATGGCGATGATCCAGTCGCCGACGCGGGTCTTGGTCGAATCGCCGAAGCGCACGAACGGGAAGGGCTTGGTGCCGCTGATCTTGAGCACGGCGAGGTCGGACTGCGGGTCGCGGCCGATCAGCCGGGCGGGATATTCGGTGCCGTCGGGCATGGTCACGGTGATCGATTCGACCGAAGCATTGCCTTCGGCGGCGATCACGTGGTTGTTGGTGACAACATAGCCGTCGGCCGAGATGAGGAAGCCCGAACCCAGCGACTGCGCCTCGCGCGTGCCACCACCGCCGCCCTCGGGCGCGCCGAACAGCCCGCCGAACGGGGTTCCGGCAAAGGGATTGTTGGGGACGCGCACACGCTGGCGGGTAGAGATGTTGACCACGGCGGGCTGCAACTGTTCGGTCAGGTCGGCAAAGCTCATCGGCGCGCCGGGACGGGGAGCGGCGGCGAGCATCGCGCTCTGGTCGTTCTGCGCCACCAGCGCGCCCAGCGGCTGGCCGGTCGCCAGAACGATCGCGCTGCCACCCAGCAAAAGGGCCGACGTCACTGCATAGGCATATCGCACGTAATAATCCTCTTCATCCACAAGAAGCGACCATCGGCGCGCCCCAGAACGCCGGAAAACCGGCCCGCGCCATGGCAATATTCGGTTCGCAATCCGCGCCTGAACGCAGATTGAATGATGGGCGCGCACTCACGCGCCCAGGCTCTTATCGGTTCCCCCGACCCTGAAATTCGCGCAGATATTCGTTGTTCGGCGACAGGATGATCGAGGTTTCGCCCGATCCGCCCAGGAACGTCCGCTCATAGCTCTGCATCGCGCGATAGAATTCATAGAAGGACGGATCCTTGCCGAAGCTGTTGGCATAGGTACGCGATGCCGAAGCATCGGCCTCGGCCCGGATGATCTGTGCGTTCTTCTGGCCCTGCGCGGTGATGGTGCGCGCCTCCTGCTCGCGCGCGGTGCGCATGCGCTGGAAGGCGCTCTGCAGCGGCGTGCCCTGCGGCAGGTCGGCGCGCTTGATCTGCACGTCGACGATCTGCGCACCATATTGCGCGGCGATCCGGTCAAGCCCCGCCTGGATGCGGTCCATGATGCCGCCGCGTTCGGGGCTCAGCAGCGCCGCGAACTGGCGCTTGCCGAGCTCGTTGCGCAGCGCCGAACCCAGGATCGGGCGCAGTTCTGCCGCAACACGCTCGACACTGCCCGCCGAGACGTACATCCGCTCGGGATCGACGATGCGGAAGCGCGCATAGGCATCGACCTCGAGCCGCAGCTGGTCGGTGGAGAGCACCTGCTGCTGCTCCATCTCGACCGCGATCACCCGCTTGTCGACCCACACGATCTGCTCGGCGAACGGAATGCGCGCGATCAGCCCTGCACCGGTCTTCCCGAATTCCTCATTGTCGCGATAGACGTTGAAGGTGCGCACCGGCTGGCCGAAGCGGACGATGACCGCCTGCTTGGTTTCGGGCACGATCGCGACCGAACTGGCGATCACGATCAGCACCAGCGCGATCAGGCCCAGCAGCAGCATGGGGCGTTGCATCAGGCCGTTCATCAGTTCGACCCTCCCTGCGCGCGCGGGGCTTCGACGGTGGTGCCCTCCTGCATCTTCTTGCGCAGCTCGGGCAGCGGAAGATACGGGGTCACGTTGCCCGGTTCGATGATCGTCTTGTCAAGCTTGGACAGCACCCGCTCCATGGTCTCGTAATACATGCGACGACGCGTGACTTCGGGCGCGAGGCGATATTCCTCGTACACCTTGTCGAACGCGGCGGCCTCACCCTGGGCAGCGGCGGTAAGCTGCTGCGCATAGGCGCGGGCCTCGTTGAGATAGGTCTGCGCTTCCTGCTGTGCGGCGGACACGGCCTTGAACGCCTCGTTCACCGCTTCGGGCGGGTCGGCCTTCTTGATCGCGACGCCCTGCACCTGGATGCCCGAGCGATAGCTGTCGAGCAGCTCCTTCATCCGCTGCTCGACCTTCTGCTCGACCTCGATACGGCCAGGGCCGATGGCATCGTCGAGCGTCACTTCGGCAACGCTTGCGCGCATCGATGCCTCGGCAGCCTCGCGGATCGTCGCTTCGGGATCGGCGAGCTGGAAGAGATAGAGCGTCGGATCCTTGATCGTCCAGCGCACCGAATAGGCAAGGTCGACCAGATTCTGGTCGCCGGTGAGGATCAGGTTCTCTTGCGTGCCTGCGGCGGGAATGTCGATGGTACGGATATTCTGCACATCGACTGTCTCGAACGATTCGATCGGCGAAGGCAGGGTGAGCGCGATGCCGGGCTCGACCGTGCGCGAATAGCTGCCGAGGAAGGTGACGACGCCGCGTTCCTGCGGGCCGACGCGGTGAAAGCTCGACAGCCCCAGCCAGGCGACGACCACCACACCGATCGCGATCGGCACATAGCTCTTGCCATTGGGGCGCTTGGGCAGGCCGCCAAAGCCGCCGCCGCGGAAACCGCCGCCGCCGCCGCCGCCACCGGGCCTGCGCTTGAACAGATCCTCGATATTGCTGGGCTTGCGTCCGCCATTGCCGCCATTGCCCTGGGGCTGCCAGGGATTGCGCGGACCGCCACCGCCGTTGGAACCGCCGCCATCGCTGCCGCCCGAACCGGACTCGCCGGAGCCGCCCGACCCCCCCGATCCGCTGCCCCAGGGGCTGTTATTGGCCATCGTCAATATGCGGGGAAACCACCCGGTCAGTCTTGTCATGTGACCTTTATAGGATGAGACTTTGCAAAAAACAGGGGTTTCATGCGCTTGTGTTGTGCGCACAGGTGCATTTCGTCTAGGCGGGGCGGAGCATCGGCGCGCGAGCTTTCTGGCGGCCGCACCATTTCATGCGCGAGGAACGGATGGCAGAGCTGAACGAGATCGAAGCCGTGGCGACCAGTGCCGGTGAGGGCCGGGCGAGCGCGGTGAAACTGCGCGAGGGCGGCGTGGTGTCGCTGGTGCTCGACGTCGCCGGGCTCGAGCCGCTCGCGCGCGACAAGCTGGAGATCGCGGTCAAGGGTGCGCTGCTCAAGATCGAGGGCGTGGCCAAGGTGCAGGTGGCGATGACCGCCGAGCGCCGCCCGCCCCGGCTCATCGTGGTCGGATCGGGCAAGGGCGGGGTCGGCAAGTCGACCTTTTCAGCCAATCTCGCGGTCGCGCTGCACCGCGCCGGGCGCAAGGTCGGGCTGGTCGACGCCGATATCTATGGTCCGTCGCAGCCGCGCCTGTTCGATTGCGAGGACGTGAAGCCCACCGCGCGCGACCAGAAGCTGGTGCCGGTGCCCAATGAGTATGCTGTGCCGATCCTCTCGATGGGGCATCTGGTCCAGCCGGGCCAGGCGATCGCGTGGCGCGGGCCGATGGCGGGCAATGCGCTGGGCCAGCTGATCGACGCGCATTGGGGCGATGTGACTGACATCATCGTCGACCTGCCGCCCGGCACCGGCGACGTGCAGCTCTCGATGCGATCACATCCTCGAAAGTGTCTACCCCGCTGAGCCAGGCTCGACGTTGAACTTCTAGCGGTGAAAGCGGTCCTGTGCCAGACACCCATTGGGCATAGGCTGCCATCAGTTCCGGG
Organism: Blastomonas sp.; assembly: GCA_964228845.1. Classification (GTDB taxonomy): domain Bacteria; phylum Pseudomonadota; class Alphaproteobacteria; order Sphingomonadales; family Sphingomonadaceae; genus Blastomonas. Next base: position 11 of record CAXRCQ010000429.1, on the reverse strand, counting down.
CTTTGCCGCGG
>CAXRCQ010000428.1:0-6676 GCA_964228845.1 Blastomonas sp. | reverse complement strand
CACGACCAGCGCATAATCGCGGCCGTTGATCGTCAGCCTTTGCGGGGCTTCGGGCGGGACCGGTTTGCGCAGGAGCAGGCGGGCTATCGGCACGAGCGCCTCGCCCTCACCCGTCCGGCGCTGCGCGCCTCCCCCCCTCTCCCGTCGGGAGAGGGAAGGGGCCCGCGCCGCAAGGCGTGGGAAGGGTGAGGGCGATTGGCCGCGTCAAAGCTCTTCCTCGATGATATGGTTCTCGATGGGACCTGCATGCACCTCGGAAATCACCCGGCCGATCACCGAATGTCCGCCTGCGTGCATCGCGGCCAGGCTGCCGGTGCGCAGATGGTGCCAATCGGGCAGCGGCAGGCCTTCGGCGCGCAGGCGATAGGCGCAGGTCGTCGGCAGCCAGGCGATCGAGTGGACATTGCCCTGGGTCAGCCTCAGGCAATCGGGCACCAAAGCGCGGCGGTGGCGATAGTCGGAGCAGCGCGCGGTTCGCGTGTCGAGCAGGCGGCAGGCGACATTGGTGGGGTAGATGCGCCCCGTATCTTCGTCCTCGACCTTGTGCAGGCAGCATTTGCCGCAGCCGTCGCACAAGGCCTCCCATTGCGCGCGGTCGAGGCTCGCCAGCGGCTGCTCCCAGAACGGGGTCAGCTGGTCCATTTGTCGATTTCGGCGGCGATCGTCTCGGGGCTTTCGTCATAGGGCAGCAGCGCGATCGGCTCTCCCTGCTTGCCCATCAGATAGGCCTGGCGGCTGTGATCGACCAGATAGGCTTTCGGGTCGGAGCCTGCGGGCTTCTGCGCCTTGTACATGACGAGATAGGCGTCGGCGACCTGCTTGATCTGCGCAGGCGTGCCGGTGAGCCCGATCAGGCGCGGGTGGAAGGCGCTGACATATTGCTTGAGCACCTCCGGCGTGTCGCGCGCGGGATCGATGGTGATGAAGATCGGCTGGATCTGCTTCGCCCGCTCGGGCTGGTCCTTTTCGAACTTCGCGAAACCGGCGGCGATCTTCTGCAGGTCGATCGGGCAGACATCGGGGCAATAGCTGTAGCCGAAATAGAGGATGCGGAACTTGCCCGCGAAATCGCTGTCGCTCACGGTCTTGCCGTCCTGATCGGTCAGCGTGAACGGGCCGCCGATCTTCGCGCCCTCAAGCGGGGCTTCGAGCTTGGTGGCGGTGCTGTTGCACGCCGTGAGGGTGAGCGCGAGCGCGGCGGCGAGGGCGGGAAAAAGGGATTTGTTCATGACAGGTTCGTCTCTGCTCTGCTATGCAGCGGCTTTCAAGGGGGCTTGGCGGTCGGCGGCTCCGCTGGCCGCGTTCCCGATGCCAGCATATCAAGGATCATGGACCCTGTGACACTCCATATGAACCGTTTTTCGCGCCTGTGGTTGGCCATTCTTGCTTTTGCGCTGATCTTCCCCGTTGCGGCCCAGGCCCAGTTTTCGGACAGCTATAATTTCCTGAAAGCCGTGCGCGAGCGCGATGGCGACAAGGCGACGCAGATGCTCAACGAGCCGGGCAGCACCATCGTCAACACCAAGGACATCACCAGCGGCGAGACCGCTCTGCACATTGTTACCGCGCGGCGGGATCTCACCTGGATGGGCTTTCTGCTCCAGCGCGGCGCGAATCCCAATGCGCGCGACAAGGACGGCGTGACCCCGCTGATGCTGGCGACCAATCTGCGCTTCGTCGATGGCGCGGAAACCCTGCTGGCGCGCAAGGCGCAGGTCGATGCCACCAACAATTCAGGCGAAACTGCGCTGATCCGCGCCGTGCAGCTGCGCGATCTCGCCATGGTCCGGCTGCTGCTCAAGAACGGCGCGAATCCCGACAAGCAGGACACGATCGCGGGCCAGTCCGCACGCGATTATGCCGATGGCGATTTCCGCAATCCGCAGATCCTCGAAGCGATCGTCGCCAATGACAAGGATCGCAAGGCAGACGCGGGCTCGCCCAAGGTGTTCGGCCCGACGGGGTAATGGGCTGGGGCCAAATCCTCCCACAGCTTGTTGGGGGAGGATTTTATCCTTCCGGAAAGCGCTCGAACTCGGGCAGTTGGTGCGCGTCTTTCATCCAGCCTATGCGGTCGGCCGTCTGGATATGCGCCATCGCGGGGAACGCGTCAGGATCGTCGAAGGTCGCGGTCTGGATATCGACCAGCCCGGGCAGCACCGCCTCGTTGACATAGAACAGCCCGGTCCCGCAATTCGGGCAGAAGCTGCGCTCGGCATGTTCGGACGAATGATAAACTGAAGGTTCGCCCTTCAGCAGATGGAAGGTCGTGCCTGACACCGCCGTCCAGCCGACCACAGGCGCACCGGCGCAGCGGCGGCAATCGGTGCAATGGCACAGGGCCGTGCGCGCCGGTTCGTCCTGCTCGCCCGGAGCATCGACGGCAAAACGCACCGCGCCGCAATGGCATCCGCCCTCCTGCCGGCTCATGCGCCGGCTCCTTCGGCTTCGGCCTTGGCCTGTGCGATCAGTTCGTTGTCGATCGCCTTGCCGCGCTGATAGGCCGGGCGCGCACGCATCCGTTCGGCATAGGCGGCGAACACCGGGTTGGCGGGCAGCGTGCCGAAAGCCTGGCCCCAGTCGACCTGCGCGCCGACATAGACATCGGCTGCGGTAAATCGATCGCCGCAGACATAGTCGCGATCTGCCAGCCACCCGGCGAGCGTCTCGACGGCAAGCTCGTAGCTGCCATAGCCGAGCATCGCCTGCTTGTCCTCGGGGCTCTCCCATTTCATCGCATGGTTGATGATCGCCTGTTCGAGCGGCCCGGCGCCGAAGAACATCCAGCGATAATAATCCGCGCGCTCCTCGGCGGTCGGTGCCAGCCCGGCCCCGGGAAAGGCCTCGGCCAGATAGGCGCAGATCGCGGCGCATTCGGTGACGACCTTGCCATCGTGCACGATCGCTGGGACCTTGCCCATCGGGTTGATCACCCGGTAATCCGGCCCCTTCATCTCGGGCCCGTATTGCACCACGCGCTGCTCGTACTCCGCGCCCACCTCTTCCAGCATCCAGCGGACGATCTGCCCGCGCGACATGGGGTTGGTGTAGAATATCAACTCGCTCATCGCTTCATCCCCTCTGCTTCCGACTCGAGGCCGCAATCGGAACATAGCAGGAACAGGGGCGCGCGCAAAGCGGAGTCAGCAGCCCTCGCCAGTGACGACCGCGCCGAGCAATCCGCCCAAGCCGCCCTTGCATTTCTTCTTTTTCTTCGGCGGTTCGGCCTCGCTCGTATCGCCGCCGCGCATCATCGCGTCCATGTCCGGCCCGTTGAGCAGCCACATCGAGTTGGAGCGATAGCGCACGCGCGCGGTCCATTCGGGCTTCCACGGCGTCTTCGCATTGGCGGGGCGCGGCGGATAGGCGAAATTCGCTTCCGGGCCATAGGCATAAAGGTTGCCGAGCGCGAATTCGCCGCCCGCAGCCGTCACCTCGGCGGGCACGGTGCAACTGGTCTGGGTCGGCGGCATGACGACCTGCTGCTGGATCAGCTTCGCCACCTGTGCCGGGGCGATCCAGTCCCACAAGGCCCCGCCGAACTGGCGCGAGGCGGAGGACGACCACCAGACCATGTCCTGGAACTCGCCCTTGCTGTTGGCCTTGGCGGTCATCACCCAGGCATAATAGCCGGTAGCGTTGGCGACCGTGTTCCAGCTGATCTGCGTCGCGCCCCCTGCCAGCGGCGAGGACTTGCCGGTGATCGCGGGCATGAAATCCTGCGCCAGCGCGAACTTGATCTCGGGCGAATAATTGCCCGCGATCCGGTGATCGCCGAGCAGCGAGCTGTCGCCGGAGAGCAGCTTGCGCGTTTCGGCATTGGGCCATTCGCCATAGGTGCGGCTGTTGCCCGCAGTGACGCTGCGGTCGATCGGCATGGCACCGGCGAACAGGTCGGGCGGCACCTGACCCGCCGTCAGCTTGGCGAAATCGATCACCACCGGCTGGCCGGGACCTGCCTTGGCCCCGCAGCCCCAATAGATCAGCAGGCGGCCCTTGGGGCGCTGGAAGTCCTTGGGCAATTGCTCGGGCACATCGGTTCGCGTCCCCGGCTTGGGGCTGACCAGCGGAACCGATGCGCCGAGCTTGGCCACGGCGGGCATGAAATGGTCCGCCTTGGGCGCGCCGCCCGCAGGCGCACTGGACGAACCCAGCCGCAGGATGAGTTCATGCGCCTGCTTGCTGCCGCCGCCGCCGAACATCATCGACAGCCCTGCACCCATACCGCTGCCCATCGCGGCGAGGCCCGTGACAGTGCCGACATCCATGTCGTAGCGCGCGATGGGGCTGGCGGCCTGCTGGCTGCTGACCGGGCTGGCGACAAGGACGGCGATTGCGGCGGCGGAAAGGCTGAACAGGGCAGAACGACGCGCGGGCAACGGCATGGCAGGCTCCCGGTAAAACAAGGACATCCAGGCGAGTCGCCTGATAGCATTGTCCTTTATGTTGCGGGAGTCTCAGCCGCAGTGCGTTATGTCATATGGTCGGGTTGCCGCCGCCCGATCCCGACGTGCTACCCGGGGTCGCAAATCCGTTCTGCTTGCCCAGCTTGTTGATGATGTCGGGCACGAACCGCTCGGCAAAGCCCGAAATGAAGGCGGTAGCGATCATCTTGTAGAAATCGATGCGGTCCGTCAGGCCAAGCGACTTGCGAACCTGGTCTACCCACATGCCGTCATTGTTTGCTGGGCAGACCGGCAGTTGCGGACAGATGGGAAGACTCGAGGGCGGCTTTGTGTCGGCATTCAGCACCAGGCGATCCTCCGCTGCTGCCGGCCCGCTGCCAATGTCGTCGGTCGCGGCAGAAGGGATTTCAGGTGCATCGGCGGCACCATTATCGGATGCGGTTGCTTCCGCAGAATCAAGCTCAGGCAGATCGCCGCCACCGATGTCGCCCAACGCGCTTCCGCCAGCATCGCCGAGGGGATTGTCGCTATGGGGCAGCAACTGGTCGAACAGATTTCCCGAAATCAGCACATAGATGAAAAGCGCAAACACGCCGCCAATGCCGATCGACATCAGCACGCTGACCCAACCGACCCTAAGTCCGATCAGCTCGAAAATGCCGTCCTCCACCATGGCATCGCGTGATGTCGCCTTCTGAAGTCGCTGGATGATCGAGATCATCGCACCGAACATTCCCGCGACCATGATCGCGACCAGCCCCTGCACTGCAAGCTCGGCGGAGAGCCATACGAAGCTGAGCGAACCGACCAGGATCACGAAGGCCATGGCGGCCAGAATCGTCATCATGCGCTTGATCGAGTTTTCGCGAGCGAGATTGATCAGGTAATTCGCGTGGATGACGTCCAGCAGATTGCGCGCGCGCTGGCGCAATACTTCGTCGGTCACCTCCTCGATCGGTTGCGAGGTGAAGCTCGAGCGATAGGACTGCGCGACACTGGTAGGAACTACCCGGTGGAACCTGTCCTCGATCGTCCAGAAACGCGCGCGAAGAGCCGCTTCGGGGACAAGCCAGACAAGCGCCAGTTCTATCTTGAACAGCTGCCCCAGAGTCGGATGATTGCCCTTGAGCGGGTCAAGCTCGTCGAACTCGTTGCGCAGGGCATTGAGCTGATCGGTCTTCTGCTGGTTGCTTTCCTGCTCCAGTTTGCTGTCTGGATGCAGATCCCAGGCATAGCCTTCGAAATTGTCGCGCATCGATTCATAATAGATGCGCGAAATATAGCCTTCTTCCTTGAACAGATGCATTGTCTTGCCCCTCGCCCATCAGGGGCAAGGAAGCGCAGGTGGTGCTACGATTTGCCAGCTTTTGCCGGACCATTATCGAGCGAAGCGGGATCAACCGCCTCCATTTCCGATCATTTCCCCCCGAACAGCTGGCGTCCAGCCAGATCGAGCATGATCTCTTCCGATCCGCCGCCGATCGCGTTGACGCGGACCTCGCGATAGATGCGCTCGACCTTCGACCCGGTGATATAGCTCGCTCCGCCCAGGATCTGCGCGGCCTCGCGCGCGACATGTTCGAGCATCTGCGTCGCCTGAACCTTGAGCATCGCGAAATCCGCCGGCTGGTCGCGGCCATGCTCGACCGCCCAGGCGCATTGATCGACCCAGGCTTGCGTCGCATTGATCCGCCGCGCCATATCGGCAAGCTTGATGCGGATCGACTGGTGCTTGACCAGCGGCTTGCCGAAGGTCTCGCGGCTCTGCGCCCATTCCGCCGCTTCCTTCAGGCACACCCGCGCATAGGCGCAGCAGCCCATCGCCATGCCCAGCCGCTCGCTGTTGAAGTTGCGCATGATGCCGATGAACCCACCATTTTCCGGCCCGATCAGGTTCTCCGCGGGTACCTTCACATCCTCGAAATAGATCGCGGCGGTGTCCGAGCAGCGCCAGCCCATCTTGTCGAGCCGGGTGCGCGTGACGCCAGGCGCGTCCATTTCGATCAGCAGCAGCGATATGCCGCCCGCGCCTGCACCTCCGGTGCGCACCGCGCAGGTCAGCCAGTCGGCGCGCATCCCTGACGTGATGAACATCTTGGAGCCGTTGACGACATAATGATCGCCCACGCGCTCGGCGCGGGTCTTGAGGCCCGCGACATCCGACCCGCCCGACGGCTCGGTAATGCCCAATGCGATGATCTTCTCGCCCGCCCGCACCGGCGGGGCGACGCGCTGCTTCAATTCCTCGCTTCCCACAGCCAACACGGGCG
>CAXRCQ010000427.1:0-4613 GCA_964228845.1 Blastomonas sp. | reverse complement strand
GACCTGGCGCGAAAGATGCCCGCTTGCCATGCGGATCGCGGCGACACGCTGCGCCTCGGTCTCGGCGAACAGAAGGTCGGACAGGCCCTCGGCTTCGGCGAGATCCATGCGCCCGTTGAGAAACGCCCGGCGGGTGAATTCGCCCGGTTCCGCCCGGCGCAGTCCATCGATGCCCGCGAGTGCGGCCTCCACCGCGCGCACCACGGCCCTGCCCCCGTGCAGATGCAGCTCGGCCAGGTCCTCGCCCGTCGCGGTGCCCGGTCCCGGAAACCAGAGGATTACTGCTTGGTCGAGGATTTCGCCCGAGCCGGGATGCCGCAAGGTCCGCACGGACGCACGGCGCGCATCCGGCAACCTACCGGCAAGCGCGGTCAGCGCAGAGCCCGCATCGGGCCCGCTGATGCGGATGATCGCCAAGGCTGCGGGTGGTGCGCCGCTCGACAGCGCATAGATCGTCGCACCCGCAGTCATGGTTCAATAAGGGGTGGTGTCAGTCCGAGGACTTCTTGCCGCTTGCCCCGGCAGCAGCGGCGTCCATGATCTGCTGGAAAAAGCGCAGACCCATTTCGCCCATCGGCGCGATGTTCTTGGCAATGTTCTGGAGCTGGTCGACATTGCTGGTGCCCTTCATCGCGTTGACGACACCATCGACATAGGTCCGGTTGACATCGGACACATCGGGCAGCCCCATGAAGCGGCGCATTTCCTCGGGGGAACAATCGACTTCGATATTCACTTTCATGGACAGGATCCTCTTTTGGCGCAAAGGCCCCCCGGCCCCGAATTGCCGCTTACCAGCCCGCTCAAAGTGGGTATAAACCGCACACAAATCAATCGAATTGATGATGGAGAGTATAATGGGTTCGACGCACAGCATCGCCACTTTCGACCACGACGCCAGCTTCGACGCCTATGTCGCGGTGCCGGATGGCACGCCCAAGGCGGCAATCATCGTCATCCAGGAGATTTTCGGCGTGAACGAAGGCATCCGCAGGAAATGCGATGGCTGGGCCGCACAGGGCTATCTCGCTGTCGCACCCGACCTGTTCTGGCGGATCAAGCCGGGCATCGAACTCGACCCCGATGTCGAGGCCGAGCTGCAGGAGGCGTTCGGCTATTTCGGCCAGTACGATCCCGATGACGGCGTCAAGGATATCGAGGCGACGATCCGCGCGATCCGTTCAGGGATTGGCGGGCTGAGCGGCGTCGCCAAGGTCGGCGCGGTCGGTTACTGCCTCGGCGGACGGCTCGCCTATATGACCGCGGCGCGCACCGATGTGGATGCCAGTGTCGGCTATTATGGCGTGATGATCGATCAGATGCTGGGCGAAGCGCATGCAATCGCCAACCCGCTGATGCTGCACATCCCCACCGCCGACCATTTTGTCGGGCCCGAGGCGCAGGCGGCGATCCATGCCGGTCTCGACGATCATCCCAAGGTGACGCTGCACGATTACGAAGGACTCGATCACGGCTTTGCCGCCGAAATGGGCAATCGCCGCGACCAGGCCGGTGCACAGCTCGCCGACGGTCGGACCGCCGCCTTTTTCGCGGAGCATCTCGCATGAGCGTCGCACAAGCCGGCATCGCCGCCTGGCATGATTACATGCACGGCGGCTCGGATCCCGAGAAGCTCAAGGCGATGCTCGCGGACGATGCGGTGTTCCATTCACCCGTCGTCCACACCCCGCAGGAAGGCAAGGCCAAGGTCTTTGCCTATCTGCATGCCGCCTCGCACGTCTTGGGCAATGACAGCTTCCATTATGTGCGCGAGATCGTCGATGGCGACACCGCCGTACTCGAATTCGCGCTGGTGCTCGATGGCATCCAGGTCAACGGCGTCGACATGGTGCGCTGGAATGCCGACGGCAGGATCGAGGATTTCAAGGTGATGGTGCGGCCGTTGAAGGCGATCAACAAGGTCTGGGAGAAGATGGGCGAGATGCTGGCCAAGGCAGGTTAGTCTTTTCAACCACTTCCGTCATTCCCGCGAAAGCGGGATGACGGATGACATTAACCGTTTAGGTTATTTCTCGGCCAGCAGATAGGCGATGATGGCCGCGCGCTCATCGGGGTTGCGCAGGCCGAAAAAGCCCATCTGGTTGCCCGGTACCAGCGCTTGCGGATCGGTCAGGAAGCGGTCGAGCAACTCGGGGGTCCAGCGCGGATTGGCTGCGGCAAAGGCCTTGAAAGCCCTGGAATAGACGAAGGCGCTGTCCTGCGCGACCCGGCGCTTTCCGAGGTCATGGAGATTGGGTCCGCTCAGCCCCCGCTCGCCCTTTTTCACCGAATGGCAGCTATAGCAGCGCTGGAAAGCGCGCTCACCCAATTGGTTCGTTGCCTGTGCCATCCCCGAACATGGCAGCGTCACCGCCAGCAGCGCCAATGGCCATCGCCAACTCATTTGTCGGTCCGGACCACCATCAGCCGTTCGGTGCCCGATTCGGGCAGGAACACCTCGCCCTTGCGGCCCAGGATCTGGCGCACATCCGCCCCCTCGCCGCTGCCGGGATAGCGCTGGACGAATTTCTGACTGCGCGGATCGAACACGCGGGTCGAATTATCGCCGAAATCGCTGACCCATACCATGTCGCGCTCGTCGACATAGACCGCATAGGCCTTGGGTGCGGTTCCGGGCAGCTTCCAGGTCTTCCAGCTCTTGTTCGACGGGCGATAGCGATAGAGCTCGCCGCTGTTCCAGCCGGTGATCCACAAATCACCCTTGCTGTCCGCCCAGACACGGCGAAGCCCTGCGTCCTTCGTGGGCGGCTCGATCACGCTGATCACGCCGGTCGCGCTGTCGATCCGGGCGAGATGGCTGCCCGCGAGCGAGACATACCAGACATTGCCATCGGGCGCGGTGGTGATGCCATAGGGGCCGCGGCCCTTGGGGTCCTTCCAGACCTCAACCTTGCCGTCGCTCGCGCTGACCCGGCCGTAGATACCGTTCTGCCCGGTGAACCAGTGCGTGCCCTGGCTGTCGAATGCACCGGTGTTGAGATTGGTATAGCCCGTGTCCGCAGGAAGCTTCCAGACGTCCAGCTTGCCGATTGCAGGGTTGTAGCGGACGATCGCGTTCTGCCCGCCATCGGTGATCCAGGCCATGCCGTCGGGGCCCTGGATCACCCCATGCGGCGCGGAATCGGGGCCGAGCGGCACCTGCACCACCTGGCCGGTCACCGGATCGAGAATCCCGAGCGCTCCCTGGCGCTGCGCGGTGAACCAGATCTTGCCATCGGGTGCGGGCGCGACATCGTGCGGGCGCGATCCCTTGGGCAGTTCGAACAGCTGGACATTGCGTCCGATCTCGGCCGAAGCGGCGATCTGCGCCTTCTCCCTGGCAACAAGCGGACCGCTTGCCAGACACGCCAGTGCAATTCCCGAAAGCAGCAGCCGTTTCATGCAAAAACCTCCCCGACCGATATCGCGATCCTATCAGGATACCAACACCGGCGGGGAGGAAATGTTTCGCGTTACAACAGGATCAGCTGAACAGTGTCACCACACCGACGCCGGGATCGACGAACCCGTCATAGATCATCTTGCCCGCAACATAGAGGATGACCGCGAGGCCGATATAGGCGATCCAGCGATAGCGCTCGATATATTTGGCGATGAAGTTCGCGGCGATGCCCATCAGCGCCACCGAGAGGATCAGCCCGACAATGAGGATGCCGGGATGCTCGCGCGCGGCCCCTGCCACGGCGAGCACATTGTCGAGGCTCATGCTGACATCGGCCACCGCAACCGCCCAGGCGGCAGCGGCAAAGCTCTTGGCAGGCTTGACCCCGCTATGCTCGTCGCCCTCGACCTCGGGCGAGCCGCCATCCGCCCCCGCCGGTTGCAGTTCGCGGTACATTTTCCACGAGACCCATAGCAGCAGCAGACCGCCGGCGAAGATCAGCCCGACAATCTGCATCAGCTGGGTGACGACCAGCGCGAACGCGATGCGCAGCACCAGCGCGGCAATGATCCCGATCAGGATGACCTTGCGTCGCTGGTCCGCGGGCAGGCCCGCCGCCAGCGCGCCAACAACGATCGCATTGTCGCCTGCCAGCAGCACGTCGATCATCAGCACCTGGCCAAAGGCGGCGAGTGCGGAAGGCGAGCCGATATTCGAGAAATCGGCGACGATATGGTTCCACAATTCCATCATATGGGGTGTCGCAGCCCTTGATGCTTACTGGTTCATCGAATCGAAGAAGTCTTCGTTGGTCTTCGAATCCTTCATCTTGTCGAGCAGGAACTCCATCGCATCGATGGTGCCCATCTGCATCAGGATGCGGCGCAGCACCCACATCTTGGAAAGGATATCCTTTTCCACCAGCAGCTCCTCCTTGCGCGTGCCGGACTTTCCGACATCGAGCGCAGGGAAGATACGCTTGTCGGCGACCTTGCGATCCAGCACGATTTCGCTGTTGCCGGTGCCCTTGAACTCTTCGAAGATCACTTCGTCCATGCGGCTGCCGGTGTCGATCAGCGCGGTGGCGATGATCGAGAGCGATCCGCCCTCCTCGATATTGCGCGCGGCACCGAAGAAGCGCTTGGGACGCTGCAGCGCATTGGCATCGACGCCGCCGGTCAGCACCTTGCCCGACGACGGCACGACGGTG
>CAXRCQ010000426.1:0-7344 GCA_964228845.1 Blastomonas sp. | reverse complement strand
GATGAGCTGGGCCTCAAGCCCAAGCCCTGGGTCAAGACCTCGCTCGCGCCGGGATCGCAGGTGGTGACCGACTATCTCGAAAAGGCAGGGCTGCAGCCGCATCTCGACAATGTCGGCTTCAACCTGGTCGGCTATGGCTGCACCACCTGTATCGGCAATTCGGGCCCGCTGGCCGAGCCGATCAGCAAGGCGATCAACGACAACGGCCTGGTCGCGGCGGCCGTCATCTCGGGCAACCGCAATTTCGAGGGCCGCGTCTCGCCCGACGTGCGCGCGAACTTCCTGGCCAGCCCGCCGCTGGTCGTCGCCTATGCGCTCAAGGGCACGGTGATCGAGGATTTCACCACCACCCCGATCGGCACCGGCAAGGATGGCCAGTCGGTCTTCCTCAAGGACATCTGGCCGACCAACATGGAAGTCGCGAGCACCATGGCATCGTGCATGGACCGGTCGATGTTCCAGGCACGCTATGCCAATGTCTACAAGGGCGACGAGCATTGGCAGGCGATCAATGTCGAGGGATCGGAAACCTATAGCTGGCGCGCCGGTTCGACCTATGTCGCCAACCCGCCGTATTTCGAGGGCATGAGCATGACGCCCGCACCGGTGGGCGACATCATCGAGGCCAAGCCGCTCGCGATCCTGGGCGATTCGATCACCACCGACCACATCTCGCCCGCCGGTTCGATCAAGGCGGACAGCCCGGCGGGCAAGTGGCTGATGGAGCATCAGGTCAGCAAGGCCGATTTCAACAGCTATGGCGCGCGCCGCGGCCATCACGAGGTGATGATGCGCGGCACCTTCGCCAATATCCGCATCAGGACCGAGATGGTGCCGGGGATCGAAGGCGGCATGAGCCGTTATGGCCAGGAAGTGATGCCGATCTATGACGCCGCGATGCGCCACAAGGCCGATGGCACGCCGCTGGTGGTCATCGCCGGCAAGGAATATGGCACCGGATCGTCGCGCGACTGGGCGGCCAAGGGCACCAACCTGCTCGGCGTCAAGGCGGTGATCGTCGAAAGCTTCGAGCGCATCCACCGCTCGAACCTGGTCGGCATGGGCGTGCTGCCGCTGCAGTTCCAGAATGGCGACACGCGCGAGAGCCTGGGCCTGACCGGCGACGACAGCTTTACCATCAAGGGCATTGCCGATCTGAAGCCGCGCCAGCAGGTGACGGTCGAAGTGACGCGCGCCGATGGCTCGAGCTTCAGCTTCGAGGCCTTGTGCCGCATCGATACCGCCAACGAGATCGAGTATTTCATGAACGGCGGCATCCTTCACTACGTGCTGCGCAAGCTCGCGGCATGATCGGGTTCGTGTCCAGGGCCGTCGCTGCGCTCGCCAGCGCCGCGATGGCCCTTGGCGCGGCCCCGATCGCAGCGGCGCAAGCCCCGGCTCGCGCCGTCTCCCTCTCCGATGATCCGCAGGAAGCGGGCCTGACCTGTTTCTACGCCGCCGTCGTCACCGGTGGTGGCAAGATCGAGGCGGCGGCCGAGGCGAGCTGGTTCCTGTTCGATCTGGTCCGCCAGCAGACCGAAGCGTCGCCCGAGACGTTCGTCGAGAAGCTCGAGGCGACCGCCAGCCTGCCGCCACCCAATCTCGACACGCTGGCAACCGATGCTCCGGCGCTGGTGCCGCTCTGTGCGGCGCGCTACCCGCTGATCAGCTCGAAGCGTGCGGTCACCCTGCCCTCCGACCCCTTCGCGCGCGAGCTGCAATGCTTTGCCCTGACCAGCTATCTGGCCGGCATGGCCGAAAGCGAGCTCGAGGATTCGGGCGAAAGCCCGTTCGGCCAGCGCGTCGGTGCGCTGGCGGACAGGCTTGCGGCCAAGCTGACCGAGGCGCGCGCCAAGGCGCAGGGCATCGGCGATGCCGACGCGATGCAGGCAGCCTTCTCACGCGCGCTGCGCGATATCAGCCCGCTCGGCAATCCGATGAAGGTGCTCGAGGCCTGCGAGGCGATCCAGTGACCCGCCGGGCTTCCCCTGCCCGCCAGCAGAGGAGCCATTAGATGCCGCGCCTGCGCCAGGTTTCGCGCGACGAAGCGGACGATTATATCCGCAAGCTCTATACCGCGCTGTTCGGGGACCGCGATCCGGTCGACCAGCCGGGCACCGCGACAGGAACCCCGGGCAACTGGTGGACCGTGTTTGCGCTGGTGCCCGATGCCTTCCGCCACACGACGGAGGGCTTCGGCTTCTACCGCTCCGACCGGCGCAAGCTCGACCCCGTCCTGCGCGAGCTCGGCCAGACCCGCGCGGGCTATGCGGTGGGATCGCGCTTCGTCTATTCGCAACACATGAAGGCGGCGCGCTTCGCGGGGCTGAGCGAGGAGCAGGTCCAGGCGATCGCGCACTGGCAGGTCGCCGATTGCTTCACGTCGATCCAGCGCGCGGTCCTGGCCTATACCGACGCATTGGTGCTGCAGCATGGCCGCGTGCCCGACGGCGTATTCGCCGCCTTGCAGGCCGAACTCTCCGACGAGGAGATTCTCGAGCTCACCTATGTCACCGCGACCTATATGATGCATGCCGTGATGAGCCGGGCGCTGCGGCTGGAATATGACGATGTCGACGATCCCGTGACCGAGGTGCCCGCGCCCGAAGGCGCCACCGCCGATGTCATGGGCATGGTCGACCGGCGGAAACGGGACTGACATGAGCTATCACCACCTCGCCATGGCGGCGCGCGACATGGCCGCGATCCACGATTTCTACGAGCGCATTACCGGGTTCGAGCTGGTCAAGGTCGAGATCGCGCCGATGATGGGCGGCGGCTGGGGCAAGCATTTCTTCTACCGGATGGACGGCGACGACAGCAGCTTCATCGCCTTCTGGGAACTGAACGAGGTGCCGGGGGCCGAGGCGCACGAGTTCAACCTCAACAAGGCCGCGCATATGCCGCCGGGCACCAACCATTTCGCCTTTGCGGTCCACAGCGCGGAGGAACTCGACACGCGGCGCGACCAGTGGAATGCGGCGGGGCTCGACGTGCTCGAGATCGATCATAACTGGTGCCGGTCGATCTATACCCGCGACCCCAATGGCAATATGGTCGAATTCTGCCTGACCACGGGCAGCTTCACCGAGGCCGACCGGGCGAGGGCGCTCGCCGCGCTGGACGAGCGCGCGATGAACCCGTCGCCGCCGCCCGCATCGATGCGGCAATGGCTGGCCAAGGATCGCGCGTCGGCGGACATCCAAAGCGCCTGAAACCGCCAGCCGCGCTTGACTTTCCACAGCCTGCCCCTTATGCGCCCAGCTTTCGCGGGGACGGCCCGGCTGTCTCTGCTGCGAATCATTTGAACCCGTAATTTTCAGGAGTGCCGCATGAAGCGCACATTTCAGCCCAGCAATCTCGTGCGCGCGCGTCGCCATGGTTTCCGTTCGCGCATGGCGACCCCGGGTGGCCGCGCCGTGCTGCGCGCACGCCGTGCCCGCGGCCGCAAGCGCCTGAGCGCCTGATCGGGCCGCCGCCCGTGAGTGCGGGCGCGGACGACAGCAGCAAAACTGACAGCACGGGCGCTCCGGAGCCTTCCGGGGCGCCCGTTGTCATGCGGCAGCGGTCGGATTTTCTCGCCGCCAATGGCGGACTGCGTGTCGGCACGCCGGGCTTCGTGCTGCTGGTCAAGCCGCGCGCAGATGCCGACGCTACGCGCCGGATCGGCTATACCGTCACCAAGAAGACCGGCAATGCCGTGGTGCGCAACCGGATCAAGCGCCGCTTTCGCGAACTCGCGCGCGCGCTGCTGCCCGAACACGGCATTGCGGGCGCAGACCATGTGCTGATCGGGCGAGCCGAGGCGCTGACCCGCGATTTCGCCGAGATGAAGGCCGATCTCGAGCGCGCGCTCGCCCGGGTGCGCGAAGGCAAGGCGAGTTCGGACCGGCGTCCGCCGCGCGCCAAGCCGCGCAGGCGCTGATGCATCGCCGGTCGCCTGGCCTTGCGTGTCCGTCTAACGCCGCTGGCATCTGCGGCCGGTTCCGGGCAAGGGCAGGGGGCATGGAGCCGAGATGCGCCAGATCCTGATCCTCGTCGCTCGCGCCTGGCAGCTCGGCCCCTCGCGGGTGCTGCCGCCCAGCTGTCGCTACAGCCCCAGTTGCTCGCAATATGCGATCGAGGCGCTGACGAAATACGGTGCGATTAAGGGTGGCTGGCTGGCGATGAAGCGGCTATTGCGCTGTCACCCATGGGGCGGGCACGGCCATGATCCGGTGCCCTGACCAAGATGCGCCCCCTTATGAATTGCCGGAAGAAGGTTTGAAGCGTGGAGAATCAGCGTAACGTCATCCTGGCCATCGGTTTGATGGCTCTGGTTCTGTTCGGATGGCCCTATGCGCTGGAGTTCTTCTATCCTGCGCGTCCGGCAACCATCGAGGACGCGGTCGAAGCGCCGCGTCCCGGCCTCAAGAACAGCAATGCCGTGCCCGATACCGGCACCGCGCCCAAGGTGGTCCGCGCGCGCAAGGCGGTGATCGCCAGCACCGCGCGCATTCCGATCGACGCCCCGCGCGTCGCCGGATCGATCAACCTCACCGGCGCGCGGCTCGACGATCTGGTGCTCAAGGACTATCGCGAGAAGCTCGACAAGGATTCGGACCTTGTCCACCTGTTCTCGCCCGCCGGCACCGAGGACCAGTATTTCGCGCAATTCGGCTGGATCGGCGAGGGCGTGACCGTCCCCACCAGCCAGACCGTGTGGACCGCCAATGGCACCAGGCTGACCCAGAAGACGCCGGTGACCCTGAGCTGGACCAATCCTGCGGGCCAGCGGTTCGAGATCATCTATGCGATCGACGCCAATTACCTGATCACCGTCACCCAGCGCTTTATCAACACCGGCGCGACGCCCGCGATCGTCCGCCCGCTGGGGCTGATCAACCGCACCAGCGCCAATGCCGATCCCAGCACCTGGACGGTGCGCAACGGGCCGCTCGGCGTGTTTGACGATGTCGCCGATTTCGATGTGCATTATGACGATCTCGACGAGAACCCGAAAAAGCTGGTCGAATATGACGGCAATATCGACTGGCTCGGCTTTACCGACCATTACTGGCTCTCTGCGCTGATCCCCGCGCCCGACACCAAGGGCAAGATGGCGGGCAATTTCCGCGCGCTGGGTGGCAAGCTCTACCAGTCCGAGCTGCTGTTCGACACCACGGTCGTCGCACCGGGCAAGCAGGTGCAGACAAGGTCGATGCTGTTTGCCGGTGCCAAGGAAACCGAGCTGCTCGACGATTATGTCGATGCCAAGAACATCAAGCTGCTCGACCGCGCGGTCGATTGGGGCTGGTTCATCTGGTTCGAGAAGCCGATCTTCAAGCTGCTCAACTGGCTGTTCGAGCAGGTCGGCAATTTCGGCGTCGCGATCATCCTGCTGACGATCATCATTCGCGGGCTGATGTTCCCGATCGCGCAGAAGCAGTTCGCCTCGATGGCGGCGATGCGGGCGGTGCAGCCCAAGATGAAGGCGCTGCAGGAGCGCTACAAGGACGACAAGCAGAAGCTCCAGACGGAAATGATGGAGCTGTATCGCAAGGAAAAGGTCAATCCGCTCGCCGGATGCCTGCCCATGTTCCTGCAGATCCCGGTCTTCTTCGCGCTGTACAAGGTGCTGCTGCTCGCGATCGAGATGCGCCATCAGCCGTTCGTGCTGTGGATCAAGGATCTGTCCGCGCCCGATCCGCTGACCCCGGTCAACCTGTTCGGCCTGCTGCCCTTCGATCCGCCGAGCATGATCGCGATCGGCGTGCTGCCGATCATCCTGGGCGTGACCATGTGGTTGCAGTTCAAGCTCAATCCCGCGCCGATGGACCCGGTCCAGCAGCAGGTCTTCGGAATCATGCCCTGGGTACTGATGTTCGTGATGGCGCCGTTCGCGGCGGGCCTGCAGCTCTACTGGGCGATGTCGAACGTGCTCACCATCGCGCAGCAGAAATGGCTCTACAGCCGCCATCCGCAACTCAAGGAGCTGGCAGCTAAGGAAGCGGCGGAAAAGGCGGCCAAGGCCGACGGCAAGGGCAAGGCGTGACCGACGAAGCTCAGCCCATCATCCACCCGCTGCTGCTCGAAGCGAACCGGCTGTTCTCCGGATCGGTGACCTTCCTCAAGTCCGCGCCGTCGCTCGAATTCCTGCCGCCGCCGACCGTGCCCGAGATCGCGTTCGCGGGCCGGTCGAATGTCGGCAAGTCCTCGTTGCTCAACGCGCTGGTGGGGCGGCGGGCGATCGCGCGCACCTCGGTGACGCCGGGGCGCACGCAGGAATTGAACTTCTTCGATATTGGCGATCCGCCGCGCTTTCGCGTGGTCGACATGCCGGGCTATGGCTTTGCCAAGGCGCCCAAGGATGTCGTCAAGAAATGGCGCTTCCTGATCAACGACTATCTGCGCGGCCGCGCCGCGCTCAAGCGCACGCTGGTGCTGATCGACAGCCGCCATGGCGTGAAGCCGGTCGATCTCGACGTCATGAAGATGCTCGACGAGGCGGCGGTCAGCTATCGCCTTGTCCTCACCAAGGCGGACAAGATCAAGGCGAGCGAGCTCGAGCGCGTCGCCGACCTGACCCGCGCAGAGGCACGCAAGCATCCTGCCGCCTTTCCCGATGTCATCATCACCTCGTCCGAAAAGCGGATGGGCATTGACGACCTGCGCGGCTTTGTGATGGACAGCATCAGCGAGTGAATCGGCCCGGCGCAACCGGAACGCATTTTCTCTCTTTGCTTCGCGCCTTTGCGCCTTTGCGCCTTCGCGTGACATTATTCCGGTTCACGCGAAGACGCGAAGACACGAAGAGTGTGGGACAGCCGATCGATTGGGGCAGATATGAAGCTGTACATTGGCAACAAGAACTATTCGAGCTGGTCGCTACGCGGCTGGCTGGCGTGCAAGCAATCGGGGCTGCCGTTCGAGGAGATCGTCGTGCCGCTGTACGACGATGCCTGGCCCGAGCGGCGGCAGGCACCCGAATTCCAGCCCTCGGCCGGCAAGGTGCCGGTGCTGTGGGACGGCGAGGCGGTGGTGTGGGATTCGCTCGCCATCATCGACTGGCTGGCGGACAGGACGCATCGCGACCGCTTCTGGCCCAAGGACCCGGTCGCTGCCGCGCTCGCCCGCTCGATGGCGGCGGAAATGCACGCCGGTTTCGTTCCCCTGCGACGCGAATGCGGCATGAACCTGCGCCAGCTCTATGACGATTTCAACGTCAGCCCCGAAGTGCATCAGGACGTGATGCGCATCCTCTCGCTCTGGGCTGAGGCGCGTGCGCGCTTCGGGCGCGGCGGGCCGTTCCTTTTCGGCAGCTTCAGCGCGGCGGACATCATGTTCGCGCCGGTCATCACCCGC
>CAXRCQ010000425.1:0-2775 GCA_964228845.1 Blastomonas sp. | reverse complement strand
AGGGACCTGAACCGCGCGAATGGCATCAGGGCCAGCGGCCATGAAAAGCCGCGCTGAAAGGCCGGACACATGGGCGCCACGACCAGCCAGCGCAGGACAGAAATACCCTTGCCAACGGAGAGCCGTCCACACAGGGGTCGCCTTCGCCTGTGTCGAGCAGGGTGGCGATGGCTTCAAGCCTGGCGGCCCGGATCTGGATGTCGGCGTCGGCCAGCATGAAGGCGGGGCCCTGGAACGCGGCGATTGTCTTGCCGAATGCCGGGCGCTCTGCCGCATAGGCACTCGCATAGGCAACGGCGCGGCGGGCGAGGCCCAGCGCGATGAACGCGGTTGCAATACGCATTCCGGAAACGATCCGTGCCAAGTCTGTCCCATCTGCATCAACGCCGCCCAGCAGCCGATCCTCATCGACGCGACAGGCAAAGGTCAGATCGGCAGATGGTGCCGCGGTCAGGCCGAGTATCGGGCTGTCGTTATCGACGGTAATTCCCGGGTCGCTGCCATCAACAATGACTCCGCGCAATGCGCCGGTTTCATCGCGCCCTATCACCACCAGATGCAGCGCCTCGCGGCCAAACGGAACCGCCTGTTTGGACCCCGCGACCGACCAGCTGCCGTCCGCATTCCGGCTGACCGTGGTTCGATATTCGCCAGGTGCGCGGCCATAGCCCTCATGCAGCGCCACACCCACCTGGAGTTTCGGGTTCGCGGCGAGCGGCCTCAGAAAGGTGGCTTGCTGACCTTGCGTGCCAAGCCCGGTAATGACCTCGGCAAATCCGGAACGCCGCACGAGATCGACAGCAATGGCCGGATCGCCGCTGGCCAGCGCCTCGATACCCAGCGCCACCGTCAGATCGTCAAAGGCTCCAGCGCCGCCATGGTCCTCCGCGATTGGCCACAACAGTCCCACTTCACTTACGAGATGAATGACATAAGCCGGCGTCGTTCCCATTTCCTCGGCCACCCGGGCAGCCTTGTCGATATGGTCCCTGGCGATCCGCTCCATCACGTCGCAGACTTGCTGCTGTTCATCGGTGAGCGCAAAATCCATAATCTGCCCCTTTGAGCCTCATCCGTTGGCCCATCGTCCGCCAACGCCTCTCGCTGCGGCGAGAATGCCGACTTTCAGATCGGTTTCCCATCGACGCGAAGTTTTCCCGATCTCTCCGGAAAGGCGGTCAATCCAGCGCCAGGAAGTTGCCGACAAGCTCGTTGAACTCGTCTGCCTTTTCCCATTGCGCCCAGTGACCGCATTTGGAGAACACATGCAGGTCCGCGTTGGGTATGGTCTTCAGCAGGATAAATGCCGCATCAAGCGGAACCACACGGTCTTCCCGCCCCCAGATCACCAGCGTGCGGTGATGCAGCTGATAGAGCGGCTCGCGCCACAGATCGTCCAGCGGATTGTGCCCCCTTCCCTTCAGCGGCGGGTTTGCCATGGTCTGCGGCAGCGTCGCGGTACGAAGGCGTTCTTCCAATAGCTCGTCGGTAATGCTGGCGGGATCGAACACCAGCAGGTCGACGACGCGGCGGAGCTTTTCCATGCTGGGCCCCTCGCCGTCATAGAAATGCAGCATCCGCAGCAACCCTTCGGTCGGGAAGGTCGAGGTGATGGGCAGGCTGCCGCCGGTTCCCATCAGCACAAGCTTGTCGACACGATCGGGGTTGTCCAGCGTGAATCGCAGCGACGTGCCTCCACCCAGCGAGTTGCCGACAAGGCTGGCCTTCTCGACCTCGGCATGATCGAGCACCTCGCGCAGACCATCGGCCATCGCGGCGAAGATGCTTCCCGGTGCGGGGCGGCTGGCTGACTGACCGAATCCCGGAAGGTCGATCACGATCACTCGGTTCGAAAGCGCCAGCGGGCCAATGTTGCGACGGAAATTGCTATAGCCGTAAGCGCCCGGCCCGCCGCCATGAATCAGGACAACAGGCTTGCCCTTGCCGGCCACCTGATAGTGCAACCTGCCAGCCGATGAATCGACATAATGGCTGGTCATGCTGGCTTCCTCGGGCATTGTGGTGCTTCCTCTCGTTAGGCGGCGACGAGGCCATGATTTGCCAGGCGCATCGCAACCGCGATCTCGTTGCTATTGTCTTGCTGGTGCTATTTCAGCGGCTCGAGCTTGCCCTGCTTGGCGAAGCGCATGTCAGGAACGCCACCCCAGTAATCGAGCGATTCCAGCTTCGGGGGCATCATGCGCGGTTCGCGTGCGCCCTGTTCGGGAAACTCTTCCATGCCGAAGCTGTACTCGGTGGTCAGGCCGTCGGGATCTAGGAAATAGATGAAATAGGACTCGGAAGGCGGATGCTTGCCGATACCGAACACCACATCAACCCCGGCCTGCTTCATGCGATTGGCAGACTTGCCGATATCGGCCAGTTCGGTGACCATGAAGTTGATGTGGTTGAGCCCGCAGCTCTCGCCCGCGCCAATGCCCAGGGTATGGTGGAGCGGGTTGGGAAAGGCACGCATGAACGAAACCATCGGGCCGATCCGGTCGGACACCCTGAAATTGAGATTTTCCCGGAAGAACTTTTCCGTTGCGTCGCGGTCGGTCGAATTGAGTACGACGTGCCCCAGACGGGTGATCTGCGTGTGCGTCTGTACATAGGGCGATGGCGCCGCTGCCATATCGACATAGAATTCGAGGACCGCTCCGGTGGTCGGCTCGGTCATGCGGAACGCACGGCCGATCTGCAGGAAGGCGGCTTCCGCATCGCTGACGGGCATTGTTGCGATACCGATCTGTGACAGATGCGACAGCAGCGCCT
>CAXRCQ010000424.1:0-18040 GCA_964228845.1 Blastomonas sp. | reverse complement strand
GTCCCGCCCTGCGCCAGCACGATTTCCGCTTCACGCAACTTGCCGATGATCTCTTCCGGCTTGTGCTTCCTCGCCATTCCATTCCTCCTTCGTGGCCAATTCTAAAATAGAAATTGGGCCACTCAGAAGGGGGCAGATCAGAGCCGCTACGCCAACTGGGAGTCGTTCTGATCGAACAGCCCTTGCCCCGCGCGGACGACGATCACCTGGACGGATTGCAGCGGTCGGTTCCGCTCTGCGCCGACGAGAGCTTCGATACCGTTGCCGATCTTGATCGCTGCGTCCGCCGATATGATGCGGTCAACATCAAGCTCGACAAATGCGGTGGCCTGACTGCCGCATTGGAAATCGTCGAAGCCGCTAAGACGCGCAACATGGACCTGATGGTAGGATCGATGCTTGGCACGTCGTTGGGCATGGCCCCCGCCTTCGTCATCGGCCAATTCTGTCGCTATGTCGATCTCGACGGCCCATTGCTGCTCGCGCAAGACCGCAGTCCGTCGCTCCGATTTGACGATTTGCCCATGGTGCAATGGCCGCTTACACCCTGTTGGGGTAGCGGGGAACGGCGATGACCAGTGGTTCGGAAGGCGCGCTCGGCGTCAGGCTGGCGATGATGCGGGTTGCGGGATCGATGATGGGGTCGGGCGTCTACCTGCTGCCGGCCAGCCTTGCCGCATTCGGTTCGATCAGTATCCTTGCATGGCTCGCAACGATCATCGTGGCGCTGGGGCTGGCAACCATGTTCGCACAGCTTGTTGCAGGACAGCGTGATGGCGATCCAGTTGGATTTATTGGCGCAATCGAGCAGATGGTCGGCAAACCGGCGGCCATGAGTGCTGCGGGACTGTACTGGTTGCAGGGCATTCTCGGCAATGTTGCACTGGCGCTTGGAGTAACCGGTTATGCGGGTGCAGTGTTCCCTTTGCTCGCCTCGCCTGCATTGACTTTGGTTACGCCGATTCTTGTCGTCTGGTTGCTGACAGGACTAGCGCTGCTTGGCCCCAAACTGGTTGCGAGGATCGAGGAGTGGACGCTGTCGATCGGACTTTTGCCGGTACTGGCCGCAGGAACGATTGGCTGGTTTTTCTTTGATCCCACCCTCTTTGCCGCATCATGGAACGTCACCGGTCGTCCGATTGCACAGATTCTGCCCTCTGCCATGCTGACGATCCTATGGGCCTATCTTGGCCTTGAAAGTGCCAGCCTTGCCGCGCGGTTCGTACGCGATCCCCAACGCACCGTTCCCATCGCTACGATCGGGGGCGTCCTGCTGGCTTCGGCCATCTATGTCTCGGCCTGCACGGTCGTTGCCGGCATCATTCCAGCAGCGCAGCTTGCGCGTTCGTCCGCACCCTTTGCCGATATTGCCCTGCAGGCAGGGGGTGGCACAGTGGCTGTTTTCGTGGCGATTTGTGCCGCAATGCGCGCAAGCGGAACTTTGGCGGGATGGGTGCTGCTTACTGCAGAATCCGGCCGCCTGGTCGTCACGATGGCGAATGCCGGTTCGCGTCAGCAGTCCCTGGCCTTCAACATGATCGGCAACGCCTTGCTGGCTACCGCCGGCTTGGCAGCCGTTGCCGGCCAGCCGCTGATCAACGCCTTCACCACCGTGATCAACCTCACCGTGTTCGTCATGCTCTTCGTCTACTCGCTAGCGACAATCGCATGGGCAATGATGATCCGCTCGCGCTCGCGCTACTGATGCCGAATACGGACCTTCCCGACATCAGAGTTGGCCAAGGCAAACGCTCCAATGCTGAAGGCGACTTCAGCGATGGCGATGTCCGGCGCACGCGCTGCGCATCACCCGCTGCATGGCCGCTACCAGCGGCACCTGGCCGAGCGCTCGATCAATCTCCCGCCGTCTCAAACTGTTGGACAAGCCTCTGCCAGGCCAGTTCGGCAATCACTGCCCAAGGTCTTTGCGATCCACCGGGCCTGCATCGCGGCTTGGGTGGGGGCCCCCGCCACGCCAAGGCAATCTGCACACCGTGGCGAGATCAGCCGGGCAGCGATCCTACCGCCAATCGCAGTCCTGAGATCGGTGAGCATGCCTTCATCCTGCAAGACGCCCAGCGGCGGCCAGTTTGCGCATCGAACACCAGCATGAGGCCGTTGCTGGACGGGCAGCCTTTGGCCGGATTTTCAAAGGAGTTGCACGCCGTAGCGCCGCCCTCACCGCTTGTGCATAGCCTGCCCTTTCGGAGCGGTACGGCTGCCAGGTGCTGCTCCAATGCGAGCACCTACTCCCCACAGGATCGTTCAAATTTCGTGGTGCATTCAACCGTATGTCAAGCCTGGCGCCGGAACATCTGGAGCGCAGCGTGGTGACCGCGTCTTCGGGAAACCATGGCGCAGCTATTGCCATGGCGGCGCGGTTGAGCGGCACGAGGGCCGTCGTCCACGCGCCGCAAGATGCATCGCCCACAAAGCTGGAGGCGATCCGGAGGCTGGGCGGTGAACTGATACTGCACCAGGGAGACTGTCTCGTCGCGGAACGGGCCGCGGGGGCGCAGGCGGACGCTAGCGGATCGACATACATTTCCCCTTGTAACGATCTGGACGTCTCCCCCTATAACGATCTGGACGTCATCGCCGGACAAGGCGGGGCGGCGATCGAGATGCTGGCGCAGGCAAGGGGGAGCATCGATGCTGTCGCGCTTTCGGTAGGCGGCGAAGGATTGATGTGCGGCATCGGCGCAGTGCTCGCCGCACGCAGTCCGCGCACGAAGGTGAATGCAGCCTGGCCAGCCAATGGCACTAGCCTGTTGCGCTCGCTGGAAGCTCGCGAGGCCGTCACGGTCTCCGAAACACCCACGATTGCGGATGCTATGGCGGGCGAGATCGAGCCGGGGGCGATCACCATCGCGCTAGCCATGGCGCTGAACCCCAGTCCTGTCGAATTGCCGGAAGACCCCATCGTCGCCGCGATGAAGCTGCTTGCCGAAGACGAACCCTGGATGGTCGAGGGTGCCGCCGGACTGGCGCTCGCCGGTCTGAAGGCCTGCCGTGACCGATTTCAGGACAAAGCCGTGGCGTTGGTGCTGTGCGGCTGGAATATTGCGCTCGACCGGTTTGTCGCAGCCGTTCGCTGATGCCCCATTTGCCAAGGAGATTGCTCATGCCTGATCTACGAATACTTTGGTCGATGCCTCGTCATCTGGTTTGTGCAACAGCGCTTGCCGTCGCCAGCCTCGCGCAGGCGCAAGCGGCATCCCCGGCCGCGCAGGAGACAGCAATCGTCGCGCGCGCAACCGAGCTTGGCGCAACCGACGTTACGGTACAGACACTGCCCGACGGCGGTCAGCTCTTGGGCGGACGTCTGGAGGGCGCGCAGTTCGCAATCGCCATTCCCAAAGCCTGGGCGCACGAGGCAGTGGTCTATGCCCATGGCTATACACTGCCCGGAATGCCTGTGGCGGTAGCGGCAAATCCAGCGGGAAATGATGCCCCTATTGTTTTGCAGGCGGCCTATCGCGCCGGCTTTGCAGCCGCCCATAGCGCGTATGACAAAGCAGGCATGGGCGTGCAGACCGGGGCAGGAAACTCGCTGCGGCTGCGCGATCTGCTCGCCGGGCTTGAAGCCTCGGACATTTACATTGCGGGCTTTTCCATGGGCGGCAACATTGTCATGTCGCTGGTCGAAGACCATCCTGATGCCTTTGCAGGCGCGTTGGCGGGCTGCGGCGTGACCGATGGGTGGGAAAGCCAGATGGGTCCGTTGTTCGATATGCGCGCGGCCTATAACGTGTTGACGGAAGGCACGCCCTATGCGCTTCCGGGCGTCAAGGATGTCACGACATCTGCCCTGCCGATGACGCCGCCAGCCGACTATGCCGGACCAACCTTGGCCTATGTGCAGCAGCAAATGGCGCGAGTGGCGATGCCGGTTCTCGCGCTTTGGGGTGCAGCAGCAAAAGCGCCAGATGGCCCTGAGGCGCGGATCGTGCGGCAACTGGTTGCCATCGGTGGCTTCCCCGAGGATGTGGCGTCGCTGGTGCTCCCGCTGGCGATCATCGCCTTGGGAGCCGACGACATGAAAGGAACCTTCGGTGGCCAGATTTATGGCAACCGAACGAAAGTCTACAACCCGGTCGGCATGACTTCGGAGCAGGCAAAAGCCTTCAACGCTAGTATCCAGCGCTTCGATGCTGATGCGGCCGCGATAGCCGCGGCGCGCAGATGGCATCAGGTGAACGGGCGTCTGAAGCACCCGCTTATCGCTGTGCACAACCGGCTCGATCCGCTCGTACCCTATCGCAATGCCGATGCGCTGCGCCGCCTGGTCGAGGCACATGGATCATCGCAGTGGCTCGCGCAGTTTACGCTGCCCGATATGCGCGAACCCCTGCCTCTGGGCGGACTGGATGGCCTGGCGCATTGCGGCTTCACCGTGGAGCAGATGTCGCAGTCGCTCTCTGCGTTGCGTGAGTGGGTCAAGACCGGCACGCGCCCTTCTGCGTCTGCGGTCGAGTGATGATGCCCGGCCTGTCGCACTGTGTCGGAGGCGCAAGGGTCCGCTGTGCAGCCGACGCAGCTTGGTGCGTTCTGCAGGGTTCCGCCAGACTGCCTCGTCAAAATCCACCTCTGTCCATTTGCCTTGCCGTAGCTCGCCACGACCAAGGACCATGTGCGGCAACGGCTGCATCGCAATTTTCACGACGATGCTTCCGGCATATTCATCAATGGAGCGGAGCACCTCTCCCACCTGATGGGGTTCGAGCACAGCAGCATGATGCGTCACGATCGGGGTAGCCAGAACCCCTCCAAGCATGGCTGCGGGATTATGTTTGCATACGTTCTTTACATTGTCAGCCAGCAAAAGTTTCCTGCTTAGCGCCGCACGCAAACAACCGACACCGACACGCTGGTCGTCCTGAAAACACTCATCGGCGGCCCCACTTTGGCTTGGCCCCGCTAACTCCGGCCAAGATGGTAACAAGATAGGATGGAGCCACCATCAACATCGATCTTATCTCGCGAGGGCGAGTCAAACCGTCGCGTCAAGTTCGAACACGGCGGGGCGATCCACAGCCAGAGCAACCGCTTTGAGCGCATGCTCGGCCACCGCATAATCAACCACGCCATTGCCACTCGCAACAACCAACGCGCCTACAGCTTATGCGGCATGGTCCATCCTGCGACCGCCGGAGATTAGCGCAAATTCTCGCCGCCACCTAAAGTCCCGCTTTGGCTGCGGCTGTCTCGATAATTCCCATGTAGATCGCGCGCTGTTGGTCCCATTCGCGGTTGGAGATGACAGCATCGCTGCGGCGCTCGCGCGCACGCTTGGCTAGTCCCTCGGCCGCCCTGCCGTAATATTCGGCAGCATCTTCCAGCCGGCCATCTTTGAATGCCGCTTCTGCCAGGTCCTTCTGCCAGGCGATGAGCCGCAATTCGGTAGGCGCGACGGACGCGGCAAATTTGTCATATCCGGCCTGCAGCCGCGCCAGCCCTTCGTTGCGCTGTCCCATGTCCATGAGGTTGAGCGCCGCCACCCGGCCCATGAACACACTCACCGGATGCTCGGTAGGCAGATATTTGGCCATGATCGCACTCATAAGGTCGATCTCCTCTTGTGCCTGGTCGTATTGCTGCAGCAGCCTGAGCGTATTGGCCTTGTTGTGCCGGAAAAACGCCTCCTTGATATAGGACATGGCTTCGTCCTTGCCGCTCCCCTGCTGAACCTTGGTCGCGATCCTGATCGCGGCATCGATCTCGGCCAGCGCTTCGCGGGTCTGCCCCTGCTTTTCCAGGATCGCGGCGAAGGAACCGTGAAGATCGGCCTGAGACATGGTTGGCTCGCTCTGCAGGCTCTCAATCCTGGCAAGCGCCCCGGTTACTACCGACGCCATCTCGCGCGAGCGGCCCTCTTCCAACGACTGGCGATTGACGAAATAGGAAACCATTTCGCCGTAATCATCTGGGTCGATACCCTCGCTACCGGCCGCGATCTGCAGGGCCTGTTGGAGTATCTGGCCCGATTCCACCGAACGGAAACGCGCATCGAGAATCTGCGCCAGCGTGAAACGAGCGGTAGCCCTTGTATTGACTTCAACGCCGTCCAAGCTGTCAGACAGCCGCACCGCATCGCGCGCGTCTGCCTCTGCCTGCGCCAGCCGCGACGCGCCCCAGTGCGCAGAGGCGCGATCCCTATAGGCGTCGACCACATATGTGCCCGCGATTGCGCGATAGGGCTCGAGCATCGACAGCACGGCGGTGAACCTTTCCACCGCGCTGTCATCCATGTCGCCGAGCAGATCGACCCGACCGCGCTCATATTCGATCCGGGCAAGCGCCACCGGATCGGCATTTTGGGACTGACGCCAATAGGCCTCGAGCGTGTCGAGCTCCTTGCGCGCTGCATCCGCCCCCTCGGCGCGAAAGGCCTGTGCGGGCTTGTCCATCATCTGATCGAAGCGCTCGGCATTTGGCCAGCGCTGCTGCGCCGCGGCCTGGCACGCTGCCATGGCGATGGCGCCAATCAAAAGACTCGGCAACAGATCCCTAAGGCGTCTCAATTCTGCCTCCCGCCCAGAACAGGGATATAGCTGGCCCAATAGCGCGGGTCAGCCCAGCGCCCCGATTCAAAGCGCATCAGCTCGATCTGGCTACTGCGGACAGCCGCGACCACATTGCCGCCTTCAAGGTCGTTCAGAAACAGGTGCGACCAGCGGCCCGCCGACTGGTCGCTGATCGGCCATTGCGTCACGACAAGGTCACGCGCCCCGGCACTCAGAAACGCGAGCGCCAAACCGTTGAGCGCTTCCTGCGCACCAGGCTTGCCCGACCAAGTATCGCAGGCGGAAAGGATGACGAGTTGGCCCGAAAGGGCCAGTCCGGCGATCTCATCCATGGAAAGCAGATCTGCAAAACGCGAGGACCCGCCACCTGACAGAAGCAGGCCGACATCTTCGGTGCCTGCCCCATCAAGAACCGCATGCGTCGAGAAGAGCAGCACGTCGCTCCGGCTGTCGGCGAGTGCCGAACGAAGCGTTTCGCGCGTGGCCTGCGCGCCTTCGAACACGCGCACCCGCTCGCCCAGGCTCTTGCGCAGATCCTTCAGCTCCCGCCGCGCGCCCGGAAGCGGCGAGAAACTGCGTCCATCTGGCAGCAAGCTGACATCGGGCGCCCCCATAGCCAGAATCTTACGGTCGCCATTGGCCAAGGGCGAGCTCGCGCCCGCATCGACCAGCGCCCGCAGGCTGGGGATAAGCGCGAAACCGCGCTTTTCAACTTCATACCGGCCGTCTGCGGGATCAACCAGCGCTGCGAACGGAAGTCCCAGAAAACGGCTCGATCCGTGAACAAAAAGCTCGTCGATACCTTCAAGCTGCGCGCTGAAAGGGCCCAGAAGGCCCCGATGAAGCTTTTCGAGCAAATGGCGCGCGCCTTTTCCACTGGGGCTACCGCGGCTGGCAGGGCCGCTCTTCCCGCGCACGCTGACCGCCGGCACCAGCGCCCTGCGCAACTCGTCGATCGCGCCTTTTTGCCCACCGACAAGTTCGTCATCAAGCTGGACCCAGTTCACGCATGCCCTGGTCACCATCCAAGCATAGTCCGCACCTTGGCCTTCCAGCAGCATGAGGAGCCCTTGCCCAGGTTGCATGGCGGCCTGCACCTGCGCGAGCGACAATGGTTCAGCCACAAGCTGCTCGAGCAATCCTGGTGCAATAGCCTCAATCTGTTCCTCGGTCCGCCGCAGCTCGGCCGCGTGGTCGATCGCATCGGTGAGGGCCTGGCCATCGGCGCTGGTGGGAGCCAGCAAATCGTCCCGGTGCGAAAGCGCCTTCCGAAGCTCGTATTCGCGTTCTCCGTGCGCCGCAATATTTCGCTCCACGACCATGCCCGGCGGCGTGGCAAGAAACATCTGGGCTGCTGCAAACGCCTTGTCCGCAAGCTGTCCCCTGTCAGCCGTCATCCTCAAGCACTGGGCATATCCGGCTGTCGAGCCGAGCAGATTTGCCAGAATCAAGACCAGCGCGAGCTGAATGGTTCTTGTCATTCATACAATCAAACCAGCCGTTTGCCCTATGTCAACCCTTTGGCCGCCCGGCCATATCTGGCCCTCCGCGCGCTAGAGCCGTCCAGCGCGCTTGAGCTCGGCTCCATCCCGGCAGGCCCGGTAGGGCTCGTAAACCGGCTTTGTCGAGAGGAGCGCCTGATCTGCAGACACCCGGGCACGGGCAAACTGGCCAAGGCTGGCAAAGGGATTGCCCCCGTTGCCGAATATGGCTCCCATCGCGGATTGAGGTGCGCCTGACTTGAAAAAAGCCGAGACATAGGCGCTGCTCCAGCGGTTGAACTGTGCGGCGCATTCAGGAGCAATTCCTCCATCGTAACCGGAATTGCCACGCATGATCGTTTCCATGGCATTGGCGCGGTCGACGCCGGCTTCGCCGAACATGCTACCCATGGACTGGCGCATATAGGCGTAGTGCAGATAGACTTCGTCCTTTTTTGCGAGCAGTTGGCCCAATGCGCGGCGCTCCGGGGTGCATGCACCCTTGCATTTGGCGAAGGCAGCCCGTGCCGATGCGATCTGCGCATTGAAAGCTTGTGCCTGCCCCCTGGCGGCGAGCCCCGCGCCAATACCGCGACTGGCGCTGGAAACGACCTCGCCCATCACATATTCGAACGGCGTGACTATTTCGAACCGTTGCGCCTGTGTCGGCGTTGTGGTCACTGCCAAGGCTGCCACCAGCCCCCCGGCCATTGTCGCAATCCTGATCCGCCTCATGAGCCTGCTCCTTTTCGTGCCGCCGCTCATTTTTGGCATCCGCAACGCGGCGGTCAAATTACCATCGCGGTAAGGTTGACAAACCGATAGGGACTAATTGTTCAGAAGCGAGAAGCGAACACGCCGGTTGCTTGGATTGCTGACGATCACATCGTAAGCGGTGTTCGCGCCCGGGCGCAGTCGGCACAGCGCAACGCCGCGGACCACCTTGTCAGTGCAGACCGTCTTGCCGAGACCGGGATCGACCAGCTTCAACTGCAGCGGCGCTTCGAGGCTGGTGACCATGACGAGTGCTGTCTGCTTGCTGCGAAAGCGGATCGAAAAGCTGGTTTTGCCTAATGGCGCGATCGCGTGGAAGGACTCTGACGGCCCGTCAAGCGCTCCACGCTGCAAATCGAGCTTGTCTACATCGTCTGCCCCTGCGAGATTTTCAGGCGTGACATAGCTTCCCAAGTCTGCGGGCTCTATCGCCAAGTCGCCGGCACGATCGGGCCGCACGACCCGCCTTATGCCTAAGCTGGCTTCGCGACGGGCCAGGTCCAGCCGCTCCTGCTGGTCGCCCGAGCTCAGCGATGCCACGCTGGCACGCCGCAGACCCGCCATGTCGACGCTTTCCCCCATCGTGACGCATGCGCCCAGCGAAAGAACCAGCAGCAAGGCTATAAATCGTAGCACGCAAACACCATCTTGACCCCCAGCCCAGGTCGGAGCTCTTCGAACTCCAGCCTTGCCGAATGCCTTACCAATATGGCTTGCACAAGCCGCAGGCCCAATCCGTGCCGATGCCCCGCATCGCGCTTTCCAGTGCGCAAATGCTGGAACAGTTCTGCCGGGTTGCGCCCACCCAGCCCGGGTCCTTCATCGGACACCATGACGCAACATCGCTCGCCATCGGACCAGGTGGCAACCAAAATCCGGCCACCGTCCGGGCTGAACCGGATCGCGTTCGACAACAGGTTGCCAAGCGCGCTGCGGACGAGGCCGGCAGATCCGAATATGCGGCTGGAGGCCAGGTCCCTGACCAGCTTGACCGACATTTCGCCGGCATAGTCGGCATAGAGTTCGCAAGCCTCGTCAGCGACCTCGGCGAGATCGACCGGTTCGAACACGCCGCCCTGGTCCAGTCCCGTCTCAATCTCAGCCAGCGTCAGCAACCCCCGAAAAGTCTCGTCCATGGCTTCCAGCCGTTCGAGTACATAAGTGCTGCTTTCTGAGGGGCTTTCTGGCCCCTGCACCATGCGTTCGCAATGCTCTATCGCCCCGGCGAGCGGATGCGCCAATTCGTGCGCAATGTTCGCCGCCAACTGGCGCATCGCATCGGTTGAGGATTCGACTTTTGCCAGCAGCATGTTCACGCGCAGCACGATCTCTGCCAGCACCGGGTCATCGGGCTCTGCAATCCGCTTGCGAAAGGCACCGGAGGCCGCGTCGCTCAGGTCCTGCGCTATGCCCGCGACAATTCGCTGGTTGCGCCGCCACGTCCGCAAATAGACCGCGCTGGCGGCAATCAGGCTGAGCGCTAGAGCCAGCCCGAACACGGCGATCAGCGTCCCGCGAACCCCGGCCAGCGTGATCATCCGGCGCGCAACCAGCATTTCGAAGTCGTTGCCGAATCTGCGGACCGTACCGACAGCGACAGCCCCCGACGGCGCGAGCTGAAATTCTGAAATTGAAGGGCCGGGCGGATTGGCTGGCCATTGCGCAACATTGCCCGCAATCATCCGGCCATCGCTCCGCCTGACCGCATAGATCATGGCATCGCCATAGCCTGGCCGCTGCGCATCCACGCGCCGGTCGATCTCGTCAATCGGTGCGAGTGCCCCCATGCTGGGCGAGCGGCTGTCCAGTTCGACTATGGCCTGCTCGACATCGCCCTGCGCAGCCTGGAATTCCGCGCGCGCGACCGCCCCGTCGATCAACAGGCCCGCAACGGCCAGCGTCACGGCAAAAACGAGAATGACAATAATTTGGGGAACCGCTGGCCGGCCGAGCGGCAGGCTGCGCGACCGAGACGCGGTCATGGCCTGGTGTCTAGCCGAAAGCCGCGCGACCGCACGGTCACGACACATGGACCGTTTTCCGCCTTGCCGAGTTCCTGGCGCAACCGGAAAATCGCCTGGTCCATAATCGCCATTTGCGGTTCGCCACGCCAGGTAGGCCAGATTTCCGCCCATATTGCCCGGCGGGAAACGCAAGCGCCCCGGTGCCGCGCCAGAAGCTCGAGAATCTCGAAGCTCTTGGGCGCAAGCCTGACCGGAACGCCCTGCCAGCTCGCCGTTCGGCTGTGCAAGCGCAGCTCAAGACCGCCATATTCGAAAACCGCGCCATTGAAATTGCCGATCCCATGGCGGCGAAAAAGCGCGGTGGCCGCAGCCACCAATTCCAGGTCCTGGAACGGCTTTTCGAGATACATATCCGCGCCCGAACGCAACCCGCGCGTGCGCTCCAGACTGCCGCCAATGCTGCTCAGGACGATCACGGGCGTTGCGACTTCCAAATGTCGCAACTGGTTGACCAGCGCGAGAGCATCGCCACTGCCGTCGTTGAGCATGCGGTCCAGGATGAGGAGATCAAAGCCGCCTTGGCGCGCCTTGTCGAAGGCAAGCGGCTGCGTTTGGGCTGTCTCGACCCTCCACCCCTCCCGCTGTGCCAGCGCCACCAACCGTTCGGTCATCGCCGCATCATCGTCGACGATGAGCACGCAGGGCGTCGCTGTTGCGTTCTGCTGTGCCTGGTAAGGGTACATCGGGCGAAATTAGTCCAATTGGCACACCATGCAAGATCGGCAGAGAATTCTTACGCTATTGGTAAGGTGTGCCGTCACCTGCAATAGGCTTAGCTGGAGAGCGGCCAAGGAACCCCCGATTGATGATCTGGCATTTGCAGCGCGGTACCGACATCAGCATGTGGAGCGGCTATGACTGGTTCACCCAGAACCTGCACCCGCATCTGGAGCGCCTTGTCGAAAGTCTCCGCAGTGGAGAGGCAAGGACGGTGCGCGAACTGGCGGCGTGCGTGACCGGTACTCCGCTCGCCCAAGCGCTGTTCGATGCAGAAGATGAAGCGCACTGGCCCCTGTCATTGCCATCCTCGCTCGTGTTCCCGCAGACGGTCTATCCGCTGCATTTCGTGTTCCACCGCGCCGGGGAAAGATTTGGACTGACCATTAACACGCCTGCGGACCTTCGTGCCCTTCATGATGCGCTCTCGGGCGAATGGAGCCAGCATGACTCGGCGACGGCCAGGGCCATAGCCAATGGCCTTCGCAAAAAGGGGCTGCTTGGCCCGGTCGACACGCGCGGTCATGAATTTGATCGGCCGGGAATCTACCGCCTGCAGCATGCCGCGCTGATGTTCAGGACGCCTTCGGCGTGTCTGATGACCGATTATGTTCTCGATGGTGGGTATGACAATGTCGCCCCGCCAGAACTGCTCCCTCGCCCTTGCGCGATTGCCATCACCCATGGACATGGCGATCATTTCTCGCTTCCCTCCTTGTTGCGGCTGCCGCGCGCGACGCCGGTCATCGTGCCCAAGATGGCGCGACATTCGATGCTGGGAGTACGCATGGAGGCGATGCTTGCAGATGCCGGCTTTGAAAACATCGTCGCGCTTTCGCCGGGCGAAACGTTCAAGTGGCACGACATCACCCTGTCCGCCTATCCTTTTTTCGGTGAGCAGCCATGGATCAATTTTGCTGCCGCGATTCCTGATCTGCGCAACTGGGGCCTCACCTATGTGATCGAAGCCAATGGGCGGCAAAGCTGGGTGCTTGCCGATTCCGGTCAGGAGTTTGGCAACGACATGGCGGAGCTGTGCCCTGCGCTGAACGAACAGCATGGCACAATCCATCATGTGTTTAGCAATTTGCGCGAGTTTCGCTGGCATCCTGGGCAGATCGATTCATCTGGCCGCTATCTGTTTTGTTTCGATCGCACGCAGTTGTTCGACGCTCAGGCGTGGCCCGATGGCAAGTCGATGACCCTGGGACCTGTCGGCGTGGCGCGCTT
Source organism: Blastomonas sp. (assembly GCA_964228845.1). Taxonomy (GTDB): domain Bacteria; phylum Pseudomonadota; class Alphaproteobacteria; order Sphingomonadales; family Sphingomonadaceae; genus Blastomonas. Next base: position 5,287 of record CAXRCQ010000424.1, on the reverse strand, counting down.
GCTCGATGCCATTGAAGCAGAAGAATTTCGCCCATATGCGCATTGGTGGCATCAACCCGGTTGCCGCATCGAGGTGGACGGGGAGAGCAAGGAACACGAATTGGTAGCACGCATTGGTCAACACAGTTGCGGGCACACGACGCGGTTGGCAAACTGGAGGGTCGGGGATTGTCTTACCTGACTTCGAGCTCAGCCTCTTCCTCCTTGCTTGACGATCGCGGCTGCCGACAGGCGCTGGGAGTCTTTACGCCCGTCGCCCGGCACCGTCGCATTGATCCGGCAATATGGGTCCAGACTTTAACCGAGCAGATCGAGGAGTTTAGTAGCGAAACGATCTGCGAAACGACAAATTCGCTCGCGCTGCTGTGCCTGCGAAATGGCAAAATCGATTACAGCATAGAGTTGTTGATTGCTGAGTTTGCTCTGGTCGATGCCGGCATCTGTCCACTCGCCGCCGATCTCGGCGCGCTTTTGAATCTCGTCAGGCTGTCGTTTCGCAGCAATCGCCACATGCCGGTCGACGAGAGGATAGGCTTGTGGGCAGCCAGCTACCGCAACGACATCGACCATGCTGCCACTGGTCGCTACGCCGGGAAGGCCGATTCATTGATTGGCGCGACGCTGGTAGAAGAGGAACTGCGCTGTGGCACCTTGGCCTCGACAGGATGCTATGGGCCCCTGCTCGAGCTTGACCAAGCCAGCACGCCCGAGACGATGCGATCGTTGCTCTGCGAGCGAGAAATGCTTTCGGGACAGTACACAATGACCCGGACGCCCGGCCCGCTGTTCGAAGAGATCGTGATGCCGGCCCGTGCTGCGGTCGCCGCTCCCTCCGGGTCATGCCAGCAGAAAGAGCTTTTCGCGACCGCTGCCGATGGCTTGCTTGGGCGCCTCAACGAAATCGATCACAAATGGTGGCGGGTTCTGGGGACAACGGTTGTCGGCATGTCGCATCCGCCGGTCGCTTTGCGCGAACTTTACGACGGCATCATTCGGGATGAAGCCGATATCGACAGATGCGTTCGCGAAATGATCAGGCAATCGCCCGTTCCCGCAAAAGCTGTAGACCCAGCGGTGGATGTCCGCAGGCTCTGCAGCAAACTGTGGAGCAAGATCATTGCCTTGGTGCCGAGTGCTCGCCAGCGGACTGCCGATTACCTCGCAACGCTGCCCGAACTGGCCCGCGTCCATTCGCTCGCCTACACTTCGAGCCCAAGTCCGCAATGACTGATTTTCGCTTTGAACCCTTCATCCAAGATTACCGGGAAGTGCGTGACCTGCTTGCCCATGCCGGCATGTGGGCTGATGGCGCTTGCGAGCAGAGACTGAAGGCCGCACTTGACGCCTCCGACGCGATATTGGCAGCAAGGTGTCCGAACGGAACTCTCGCCGGGGTCGCCCGCACGCTTACCGACGATGCAGTCTTTAGTCTTCTCGCTATGCTTGTCGTCCATCCCGATCATCAGGGCCAGGGATTGGGCCGTGAACTCGCCACGCGTATAACCGCACCGATGGCCGGCCAACGGACCATGACCACAATTGTCCTGTCGGAGGCCGACGCAACGTCTTTCTATAAAAAGCTGGGCTTCGAGACCGATATGAGGCTGATGGCGCGGCGCGAATTTTAGGTGGAAAGCAACCCATACAGATTGCACCTTGCAGGGTTGTGGCTGGCGAGAAGAACATCGCCTATTCCGGCGGCCCCCTGGTACAGCGATGGAGATAGCCCGATCGGCGTCACGCTTCCCATGAAGCCGCGATAGCCGCCATTTGCTGAAATTCTGACAGCTGCCGCTGCAGCGCGTCTTTGCCCCTGCTCCAGCCATCCCGTTTCCGGAAACATGCGCCCGGCACTGACAAGCAGTTCCCACTCGCCGGCCGCGCCGCAGCATGCCGTATCGAAAATGGCTTGCCCCGGCTGCTCCAAAAGCCGCGTCACAATATCGGTGAGCTCTTGCACGAGTTCCGAATCACCGCGAAACTTTTCGGTTCTAAGCAAAGCAATGCGGGACAGCCCCAATCCGGACAGACCGTGGCACCAGCTGTTGTTCAACATGGCATTGGCTCCCAATTCCGGGCGCAGATCGGGCCAGTCGGCACCGCGGCGGTTCGCTCGCTCCCAGACAAGCGCCTGACGCAGCGTCGATCTGATCTTTTCGATCTGGCAAGTTGAGAGGCGAAGCCCCGTTTTTTCGTACGCAACAAGGCACTGCGCCAAGCAGACCAAATAGCCCGCATTGCCATGGGCAAAACCGATTAGCCCGTTCTGAGACAATGGCGAGCGCCAGAACGTGCCGGAGTCTGCAGCAATAGCCTTAGCAAGGACGGTGTCGATCGAATGCGCAAGAATTCGTGCTATGCTGGCGTGCATTTGGCCGCTGGTTCCGACCCATGGCTGAGAGGCTAGCAGCGACAAAGCCAGGATTAATCCTGCATTACCTGCAATAACGTCAGGTACCGGATCGATATCCAAGCGGTCCGGTTCCAGCGTGGCAAGGCATTCGGCCAGTCGATCCTCAAGAAACAACCAGCGATGCGGATCGGCATCAATCAGGCGGAGATAACCAATGACCTGCCCGGCGACGCCATCTAGTCCCACGACACTCCGGGCAGAAGGTGCGTAGCCGGCAAAGTCGCGCCGTATTTCAGTTTCTTCAGTCAGAAAATTTTCTAGCGCTGACAATGGCTCGCCCGCTTTTCGAAAGAAGCAGGCGCAGCGGGTCAGGAACGACATAACCCCCCAGTAGCCGCCAAAGTACGAATCATCGCACAGGTGAGGGACAATGCTTTTCGCCGCAGCGTCGCCGATATGCCCCAGCCACCGGGTACGACCATTGGGCAGCCTGCGCGCTGCAGCGACGATTTCATTCGCAATGAGAGCGCAGCATTGGGAAATTGCATTGCCATCGGAGCCGCGCGCGCCATCGACGGGATCGGCGGGGAGCGACTGCCGCCGGCGTGCCTCGGTCCAACTAAACTTAGCCAAAGCTTCGCTGGCCAGCACCAACCCGACCTCCTCGCGAACGTCATCCTCATCTATGGCCGCGAGCTTACGCATAACAAGGCTCATGCCGGATTCGACAAAGAACGTGTCAACGACCACGTCACCGTCTGCCCTAAGACTGAGTGCAAATGGGGAATATCCGAAATAGGGGATGTCGCCGCGCTGAAGCTGCGCGATCTCAGACTCGAACAGCGCCATCATGCAAGGTCTGCGTTGCTCCGGAAAAGCCCGCAGCCCAGCACAAAGCCCGTTCAGTTCAATCGAAAAATGGGCGGCGTCCGCCAGGAAACGCGGCATGTACAGCCTCTGGAAGAGGCGAGCATAGAACATGGTCGGCCGCAAAACGAACCGGCAGATTGCGTTTTGCGGGAGCTGGCGCAGAACGTCCGGCAGCGCCTTGCGGACCCTTGCCAGTGCCTCCGGAATAGCGCTGGCCAGCGATGGTTCGCTGCTTGGTCCGCCCGGCGGAAACGGTGCCTCAATCGGGCCTGTTGTCGATCGGCCTTCCGCATCCGGCCGCCATATCTTCAGCCGAAGCCCGCCTTCCTGCGTCACCTCGAAGTCATATACTGGAAATGGCGCATCGAACGATTCTGCATAGAGGCCGCTGGCATCTGCAGCGCTTCCCTCATAACCGAATCGCGCGCGCAACATGTCGGTGCTCAGAAAGGTCCATCGTCGCCATTCAGCACCGTCTGCTTCATCCAGCCATGGCAGCGAATTAAACAACGTCTCGAGGTCAATCGCGTGGCAGGTCTCCGGTCCATTCACGAGATTCTCAAAATGAAAGTCGGTACCGTTGAGCCAATAGAACACAGCGGTAATGCGCGCCATATCCGGCACGCTCAAAGACGACCCGTCTTTGAGCGATTCGGCGTCATTCTTCTCTCTTGCATCGCGCGCCCAACCGTAAGTTCCCCTGTCGAGCACCGCCACGGAACCGAGGGGAACATTACACGCCCGAAGCGCCGGGGCCAGAATGTCATTGAACCAGCGTTCGTTCGCCAGAGGCTTGGGTTTGTAGTAGAGTACTGCGCCGCCATCGAACTGGACCCGCATCACGCAGCGGGCGAAATTGTGCGTGTCGCCCATCCCAGGGTCGACATCGGCAATCTTCCAATCAAGGCATCCCGGCAAAAAGCCGTGATCGAGCACTGGACGATCAGCGTCCAGGCGGTCGACCAACTCGTCAACGGCTTCGCCGAAAAAGACCGTACGCTCCGTCATCAAGCGCGCCATGACTGGATATTGCCGGGCCAGCTCACGCCAGCGCCCGTCGTTCAGCGCCTTGCAGAAACGACTATAGATTTCAGGTGTTTCTCCGGACACTCCATGCTCGTCAGACAACGTGCAATAAAGCGTCATCGCACAGATCTTGCTCAGCTGACGGGCCAATCCGTCTATCAGAGATTGAATGGCAGTAGCTCTGAACAGCCTGTGCAGGCGCACATCCCGCCGCGCTACAAAATCAGCAAGAAAAGGCTGGAGCGCGGGGGCAAAGGGGATTTGGGTCGATACGGCAAAACGGTCATCTCTGATCGTCAGGCACTTTTCAAAATGCTCCGGCCAGGTGAATATGGGTCGCCAATCAGGTGCCGGGATCAGGGCAGACCGCCTGCGCAAATCGGCCAACCGGTCAAGACCCGCAATCCCCGAGCTCGACAAAGCTGGCCCGAGCTTGGCGAGCGGGGACGCATAATTAGGTGTCGCTCCGCCTTCCGTCCAGAAACGGCCTTCCCTTTCGTTCAGAAAGGTACTTCGAGCCAGAAGGTCGCTGCTAAGTTTCAGCAACTGCAGCTTGTGTTCGAACGCGTGGAGCAGGTTGCAGTGTTGCAACCGCCAACAGAAGGACAACTGTAGGTAAAGGTAGGCGACTTGGCAATGAGGTCGGCCTGCAGTTCAACCGACATCGAATCCATTTCAAGAGCAAGCCAGATGCGCTCTTCGGCAGTTAGCGAAGCCTGCGACTCATTCACTTTAAATGGCTTATCGAGAACATCGAACATTAAATCTTCCTTCAATGTTATTGTGCCGTTTGGGTGGCTAACTGGAAACGAGCAAGGCGACAAGCCGCCTCATGCTTCCTTACGCCAATGGTTAGGTGACATATATCGGACCGTGGGGGTCTTTAGGGCAGGGCGTTGCACATCGACCCCGGTGCACGATGGTGACCAGGCGGAATGGTCTAAAAATGTGGAGAAGACACATGCCAGAATCTGGCCTCAGGCTAGTTTTCGTCATGGTCTTGGTCAGCTTTATTGCCGGCCTAAGACCGGCAGAAGC
>CAXRCQ010000423.1:0-12590 GCA_964228845.1 Blastomonas sp. | reverse complement strand
AGTGGGTGCGGTGACGCTCCACTCGAAGGTGATCGCGCGCGTTCCGCAGACCGACGAACAGGGCAACCAGTATCTCAAGCGCTACCAGACGACGCCGGGCCGCATGCTCATCGGCGAATGTCTGCCCAAGAGCCACAAGGTGCCCTTCGATGTCGTCAACCGCCTTCTCACCAAGAAGGAAATCGGTGACGTCATCGACCAGGTCTATCGTCACACCGGTCAGAAGGACACCGTCCTGTTCGCTGACGCGATCATGGGCCTGGGCTTCCGTCACGCCTGCCGCGCCGGCATCTCGTTCGGCAAGGACGACATGATCATTCCGGACAGCAAGGAGCGTCTGGTCGATGAGACCCGCGCGCTGGTCGCTGACTACGAGCAGCAGTACCAGGATGGTCTGATCACCCAGCAGGAAAAGTACAACAAGGTGATCGACGCCGGGAGCCGTTGTGGCGACCAGGTCGCGAACGCCATGATGGAAGAGATCAAGGCGACGCCGAAGGACGAGCATGGCCGCGAAGCCCCGGTCAACTCGATCTACATGATGAGCCATTCGGGTGCGCGTGGTTCGCCAGCGCAGATGAAGCAGCTCGCCGGTATGCGCGGCCTGATGGCCAAGCCGTCGGGTGAGATCATCGAAACGCCGATCATCTCGAACTTCAAGGAAGGCCTGACCGTTCTGGAGTATTTCAACTCCACCCACGGCGCGCGCAAGGGTCTGGCGGATACGGCGCTCAAGACGGCAAACTCGGGTTACCTGACCCGCCGTCTGGTCGACGTGTCGCAGGATTGCGTCATCGTGCAGGAAGACTGCGGCACCGAACGGGCGCTGGAAATGCGCGCGATCGTGCAGGGCGGCTCGGTCATCGCTTCGCTGGGCGAGCGCATCCTGGGCCGTACGCTGGCCGAGGATATCGTCGACGCGAAGTCGGGTGATGTCGTCGTTGCCAAGGACACGCTGCTCGACGAAGCCGCCGTGGCGTCGATCGAGGCTCTGGGCATCCAGGCAGCGCGGATTCGTTCGCCACTGATCTGCGAAGCGACCCAGGGTGTTTGCGGCAAGTGCTATGGCCGTGACCTGGCGCGTGGTACCCCGGTCAATATCGGCGAGGCTGTCGGCGTCATCGCCGCGCAGTCGATCGGCGAGCCGGGCACGCAGCTGACCATGCGTACCTTCCATATCGGCGGTGCGGCGCAGCTCAACGAGCAGTCGAACCTCGAAGCGGTGGCCGATGGCACGCTGCAGTACCGGGATATCCCGACCATCGTGAACAAGCGCGGCCAGCGCCTGTCGCTCGCCCGTAATGGCGAAATCGCGATCGTCGACAAGGAAGGCCGCGAGCGTGCGGTCCACCGCATCCCGTACGGCACGGTGCTGCTGGTCGACGACAATGGCGAGGTCAGCATCGGCGATCGGATTGCCGAATGGGATCCGTTCACCATGCCGGTGATCACCGATACCAGCGGTGTCGTGAAGTATCAGGACCTGATCGACGGCAAGACGCTGGTCGAGCAGACCGACGATGCCACCGGTATCGCACAGCGCGTGGTCGTGGAATTCCGTGGATCGAGCAAGGCAAAGTCCAAGGAAGACCTGCGTCCCCGCCTGACCCTGCTGGACGAGGCTTCGGGCGAAGCGGCGCGCTACATGCTCGCCGTGGGTGCGATGCTCTCGGTCGAGGATGGCCAGAAGGTCGAAGCCGGCGACGTCGTCGCCCGCGTCAGCCGCGAAGCCGCCAAGACCCGCGATATCACCGGCGGTCTGCCGCGCGTGGCCGAGCTGTTCGAGGCGCGCAAGCCCAAGGACAATGCGATCATCGCCAAGGTCTCGGGCCGCATCGAGTTCGTCCGCGACTACAAGGCCAAGCGCAAGATCGCGATCCACCCGGAAGAGGGGGATCCGGTCGAGTATCTGGTGCCCAAGTCGAAGGTCATCGACGTCCAGGAAGGCGACTATGTCAAGAAGGGCGACAACCTGATCTCGGGCTCGCCCGATCCGCACGACATTCTGGAAGTGCTGGGCGTGGAAGCGCTGGCCGAATATCTGGTCAGCGAAATCCAGGAAGTCTATCGCTTGCAGGGCGTGAAGATCAACGACAAGCATATCGAAGTGATCGTTCGCCAGATGCTGCAGAAGGTCGAGATCACCGATGGCGGCGATACCACGCTGCTGCCGGGCGAACAGCTCGATGCCGAAGAGATGAACGAGGTCAACGCGCGTCTGCCCGAAGGCAAGAAGTTTGCCGAAGGCAAGCCGGTGCTGCTCGGCATCACCAAGGCTTCGCTGCAGACGCGTTCGTTCATCTCGGCCGCGTCGTTCCAGGAAACCACCCGGGTGCTCACCCAGGCGGCGGTGGAAGGCAAGCGCGACTCGCTGATCGGCCTGAAGGAAAACGTGATCGTGGGTCGTCTGATCCCGGCGGGCACCGGTGCGGGCATGGCGCGCATCCGTATCGCCGCGAACAGCCGCGATGCCGCACTCCGCGCCCAGCAGCGCGCGCTGCAAAAGGCGATGGCCGCCGCGAACGAGGTCGAGGCGGCTCCCGCCCCGGCACCGGTTGCTGCCGAAGCCGAAGCGGTGGACAGCGACGCCGAATAAGCCTCGCGTTTTCCCCGGCCACGCCGGGGAACCGACACGACAAGAACCCCGCCGGAAGCGTATTCCGGCGGGGTTTTTTGTTGAGCGATGACATCGCAAACAGTTGCGCCAAAGCCCGCCAGGGCTGGACCGGGCCTTGAGCGGCAAGGTGATGGGCGGGACGAGCTCTAGTTGGGTGTCCCGATAAGGTCGAAGGGCGCCCAGGCGGCAGGATGTGACCAGTGCGGATTATCGGGACTATTCCGCACTTCGCGCATGGCGGCCTGCAAGGCGTGGGCTTTGCTGATCCGCTGCTCCTTTGAAATCTCGATCGTGCGGACGGTCAGGATCGGTGCAACTTCATCAGAAACCGGCCAGTGAGATACAAGCAGGCTTTGCGCGCCAGCAAAGAGGAACGCTTCGGGCAGACCGAGAAACGGGCTGCTGAGGCTGCTCACGGCACCCGTATTGCAGGCTGAAAGGATTACCCAGTCGGACGGGATGGCCAATTCCGCAACTTCGGAGCTGCGCAATATCCCATCATTCTGGCTATCTGCGCCCGATTGCGGCGTCAGGATAAGCGCTCCCTCGGCCACACCCCTGACCTCATAGGGCAGCACTGCATGGGTCGCAAAGCTGAGAAGGGCTGGGCGTTCGTCAAGACCTTTGCGAAACGCAGCTTCTGTCGCTTGGTCCGCAAGTCTGATGCTCGTGCTGGGAGCGTCGACAGCTTTTTGCATTGCCCGCAATTCCAACCTTGTTCCAGGCAACTCGGTCATCTCGCTCAGCGACTGGACCTGCCGTGCGTTGGAAACCGTCCTCATCATCTGCCGGGCTCGGCCAGACGCTGAACGTTCTCCGCGAACAGCGGGCACGCCAGACAGCGTAGGATCACCGAAACCCGAAAAGGACACCCGCTCCCTACGGACGGCATCGGGTTGCTTGCCGTTGCGCAGAAGGTCGAGCATCTGGATAGAAGGATGTGCCGCGATAGCCATGCGATCCGCCATCCATGCCGTAGCCCTCAATGCAGCAGGATCGCTATCGGCGCCTTCGGGTGGCCGGGTGACGAGAACGCCCATCGGGATGGCTGCCAAGCTGCCGCTGGCCACCACGAACAGGCTGTCCTTACCAGAAAGAACTTGTTCGATGCCTCCAAACAGTTCGCGATAAAGCGCGTACGCAACCTTGCGATCGTAGCTCTCAGCCTCGCCTGCCTGGCGAAGCCAGCGCTGTACGACGGGAGCAGGAATATCGGGTTCGCCGTAAACATCCCAGCGTAACCTCGTGACTGCCTGCTGCACACGGTTCTGATCCCATGTGCCGGTCGACCAGCCCACGCGATCGCTGGTCACGACAAAGGTAATGGTCCCGAAAGCAGCCGGTCGCAAGACCACCATGGCCTCATTGGGGCGCAGCAGTTTCTGCGTTTCGGCCAGTGTATAGAGACGTGGCACGCTATCTGAAAAATATCGTGGAACACGCCGACTGATTTCGCCAGCCAGCTCTTCAGGCCGCAGCATTTCGCTAACCGATACACGCGGGGGAGACGCACGGTCCGTCGGGCTTGGCGGCATGGCCGCGCCATTGATGAGGCGCGGCCGGTTCATATTCCGGTATTCTTGAATGAGCGGCAGTGCTTCCGGATCAACCAGAACGGCTTGACGCTCGGCAGTGCGCAGCGCGATCTGTTTGGCAAGCGGTCCCATCGCAAGCTCCTGCATAAGCCTGAAACTCGTCTGGGCATCATTGCGAGCGAGTGAGCCGCTGTCGGTAAGAGCGAGCGCGATGAGCGATTCTACCAGCGGCTTGTCCCCTTCTGGAAGAAAATGGCTGACCGTGCCTGAGGCCTGCGCTCTTGCCTTATCGGTCTCGGTTAGCAGGGTACCCAGAAAATCGAGGCTGAATCGACGCGCAGACTGCCTCACTCGAGCATCTTTCGGCCCCCAGGCAGCAGCCTGTAGCCAGTGTCGGTTGATTGCACCGGCCATTGCAGCAGGCGTATAATCGCAACCCGACAAACCGCCTTTCGGCAGCTCTGTTCCGGGTGGTTTTGTGGCGAAAAAAGCAAGCGGGTTGCACGGATCAGTTGGCGCGTTGGCGATCGCGTAGAGCGCACGAAGTCTGGTATGGTCTCCATCGACATAAGCTTGCATGCGTCGCCACTGCAGCGTGGGGTCATCAGCAGTCGGCGGGGGAAGTCCGATCAGTTCGGTCCGAGCCAGATCCGGACGGTTCTTCTTGAGTGCATCACGTATGCGAAGCTCGGCCTGTTCGAGATTTGCACGCGCCCTGGCGGCAAATTTCGTCTCGCTCGCGCTCGCCTTGCGTTCCGCCAAGGCGGATTCGATATTCTTTATCTGGGCGAGTAGAAATGCGAGCCTCTGGTCGCTACCGGCAGGATGAGCCTGCGTGACCGGCGACAATATGGCAAGGGCCGCCTCGAAATTGTCGGAATTTGCAAAGACCCTTGCAAGCGCGACGCGACGACCGATGCAGGAATCGCTGATATCCTCGGTTGGGCAAAGCGAAACCGAAAAATCTAGCAGTCTCCTCAGGCTGGTCAGAGCATCGGCATAATCATAACGCTGCGGCCTAGTCTGCAAGACGGGCAGAAACTCTGGCAGATCGAACATGGCATTTGGGTCAACCGAATTCTGCGCCAACGCCAGCATCTGTTCCAGAAGCTTGGCCGCACCTTGACTGGCCGAAAACTCTCCGTCGCCATCGCGAAAGACAACCGCCTGAGCTGCGGTCCTGAAATCCTCTAGACGGTCGGCCTCTTCTGCTCCCCAATATTGTAGCGAAAGAGGCTGCGGTCCGTACGATGCTGATGCAGATGTGACCAGACCGGAAATGCCAAGTAGGACAGTCGCCAATCCCGCGCGGAGTGAGCATTTTACCAGCCACATCAATCTGTTCCCCACCAAGCTTGGGGTTCATGGTGACACGGCAAGGACCAAATTGTAAACCCTTGAGCTTCCAGAACTTCCGGGCCCAGCAAGCCCTTCCATCCTGCATCGATGGCAGGCCCGCAGTCGCAGTGATATGCAGGTGGTCGCGACTTTTCAAAACGGGTTGAGCGTATAGCCCTGCTGCTGCAGCTGGGCATGCGCGGTCATGGCCGAGAGGGCCAGCCTGACTCCCGGAGCCAGCTGCGCGCGCTTGATGCCCAGCGCCGCCGCGCTCTGGCCGCACAGGATGAACTGGACATCGTGCTGCAGCAGCGTGGCGATTACGGCGAGATTGGCATTGGTTGCGCCGTCATGCTGTGCCGCATAGGTCGCGGCATCGGTCAGGTCGAACGAGGCCTGGCCGTGTGCCACCACTGCGATGCGGATCGCCTCGCGCGGCACGCCCGCCTCGACATGCATGTTGATGAACCGCGCCGCGCTTTCGATGGTGCGATTGATGCTTCCGGGCTTGCCCGGTTCGCTCACGTCGAACGCGATGCTGAAGGTGGATTCTGCCGGGATGGGAGCATGGCCTTCGACGGTTGCCACCGCGCCAAATTCGGGAATGGCGCTGCCGGCGTGGAAGCCCGGCCGCATCGTCTCCTGAGCTCGCGCGCTCCCCGCGGCGAGCATCGCGCCCGATGCCAGAACCATAAGCGCAGCCTTTGACGAAATCGATCGCATGATAACCTCCTCTTGCGAGAGCGCTTCATGTCACGAATTGTCGGCCGTTGCACCGTCCTCGTCCGTCCGCGCGTCCCCCCGATCAAGCATCTTGCGCGCAAGCTCCGCCAGCCCGGTATCGTGGGGGTGGTTGAGCAACGGGGCGAGCGTTGTCCGCGCCGCCTCCTTCTCGCCGGTCCGGATGAGATGATCCGCGAGTGTCAGGCGATTGCCGGTGTCATAGGGCGCAAGCTGAAGCGCCCGTTGCAATCCCTGGACCGCCATTTCGGGCGGTTTCTTGCCCTCTGCCGCATAGCTGCGGAAAAAATAGGCAAGCGGAATGGGGTTGTCGTTCTCGGCGCGATTTGCGCTCGCTATCGCCGCGCGCACCTTGGGCCAGAGCGTGTCGTCATCCTTCGCCTTGCGGAACAGTGCATAGATTTTCTGGATCATCGCGCCCACGGCCTGTGGGTTCCTGGCGATCGCCTTTTCGGCGGCGGCGAGCGCGGCGTCGACATTCCCGGCATCATATTCCGCCTCGGCGAGTGCGCTGAGTACGAACGGATCGTCGGGATACTGGGCTGCCACCTTCTGCGCCTCTTCGAGCACAACGGGCGCTGTTTCCTCGTTCACGCCTCGGCGTGACCGCATCATCACCGGCATGATGGCCGTCTCCGCCGCCGTGAGCGGACGCACCGCGATGGCCGCACTGGAAATCTTGCTGGCATCGAGCTTCATGTACTTCATCCGCCGCGCCAGCAGATAGGCCTCGAGCTCCTTGTCGAGCGCCGCCAGGTCGCCGAATGCGCCGGTGGCTGCGGCCTCCTCGCCCTCGCCCTTGCCCAGTCGCCCGAGATAGTCGGCCATCTGTCCGCTGCGCTTGCCCGACAGCGTCAGGTAATGGAACAGCAGCCAGCTGCGGCCATAGAAGGAATCAAAGGACTTCGAGGCGTTCTCGCGATATTTCCGCGTGTTGAGCAACATCTCGAGCGGAACGTCCTTCGCATAGAACAGCTCTGCGCCGCGATGCGCGGCAGGCAGGCCCAGGCCGACGGACCCGTCCTTCTCGAACTTGGCAGCGGCATAGAATTCGGCAAAACCCTCACCGAACCACAGGGGCGGCGAACCCGAAAACACCGAGAACATGAAATGGTGGGCATATTCGTGCAGCAGGACGAGTTCGCCCTCGCTGACGCGCCCGGCCTGCTGGGTGCCATCGACGCGCGGAATGAACGCCACCGATCCCCCGGCACGAGACTGGTAGAAGCCCAGCACATATTTGCTGCCTTCGCCCATCAGTTTCCGCACCTGATTGGCGTCGCGCACGACGAACACTGTCAGGCGGTTGGATGGTGAGGTCGCCTCATCGGGAAGCTTGTAGATAAAGCGCATGGCCGAGCGATAGCGCTCGAGCATGTCGGTAAAGGCACGGACCTGCTTTTCGCCCTGATCAGCATAGACGAGGAAATTGGGGCTGGACGCCTCGTGCCATTCGGCATGCGCGATGCCCGGCATTAGCATGGCCATGGCCAGGATCATGGCCATTCGCCGCAACACAACCCGCATCATCATCGCTCTCCCCAGAACAGCGCGCGAAGCTAGGCAGATGCCAAACCGCCCGCAATCCCCCCAAACAGGGGGGCGCGGGCGGAAAGCTCCCGAGCGGGCGGGGGAGGAGGGTTAGGCCGTCAGTTTGGCCGCCGTCCGCGCGACCCTGGCACCCAGATAGCGTGCGCCATCAAGATCGGCCTGGTGCGGCTGACGCGATCCGTCCCCGCCAGCAATCGTGCTCGCGCCATAAGGCGATCCGCCGATGACCTCGTCATTGCTCAGCTGGCCCTGGAAGCCGTAATCGAGTCCGACGATCGTCAGGCCATGGTGCAGCAGGTTGGTGAGGATCGAGAAATGCGTGGTTTCCTGGCCACCATGTTGGCTGGCGGTCGAGGTGAACGAGGCACCAACCTTGCCGACCAGCGCGCCCTTGGCCCACAGGCCGCCGGTGCGGTCCCAGAAGGCGGCCATCTGGCTCGACATGCGGCCAAAGCGCGTGCCGGTGCCGACGATGATCGCGTCGTAATCAGCGAGCTCTTGCGGATCGGCGATCTCGGCGGCCTGATCGAGCTTGAAATGGCTGGCGCGGGCAACCTCTTCGGGAACGGTTTCGGGGACGCGCTTGATCGTCACCTCTGCGCCTTCGCCGCGCGCACCTTCGGCGACAGCTTCGGCCATCGTCTCGATATGGCCATAAGACGAATAATAAAGCACCAGAACCTTTGCCATGGAAATTCTCCTTCGTGACATAGCGGGATGAAAAGGGTGCCCCGCCGTCCGAGAGGGGGAAGACGGCGGGGCGGGGGAGGGATCAGTTGGTGCGGGTTTCCGCGATCAGGAATTCGGCATCTTCCAGCGCCGTGATCGTGATCTCGGTCTCGCGGGTAATGGCAGCAGCGTCACGTTCGCCGATCTCGACGCCGTTCACCGTCACGCTGCCGCCCGACACCACCAGATACGCAGCATAAGCCGGGTCGATCCGGTGGGTGATGCTGTCGCCCTTGGCCAGGGTTGCCCCGGACAGCCGCGCATCGGCGCGGATCATCAGCGCACCGGCCAGGATGTCGTCATCGCGGCCGCTGGCCAGAACCTCGAGCTTGCCCGAACGCTCGCCCTTGGGGAATTGCTTGGCGTCCCAGCGCGGAGCACCGCCCGCCGCATCGGGGATGATCCAGATCTGGAACAGCCGGGTCTCCTCGTCCTCCAGGTTGACCTCGCTATGCGCCACGCCGGTTCCCGCGCTCATCACCTGGACGTCACCCGCTTGGGTGCGGCCTTCATTGCCCAGGCTGTCGCGATGGGTGATCGCGCCGGTGCGGACATAGGTGATGATCTCCATGTCGCGGTGCGGATGGGTGGGGAAACCGCTTTTGGGGGCGATCTCGTCGTCGTTCCAGACACGCAGCGCACCCCAGCCCATGCGGGCCGGATCGTGATAGCCGCCGAACGAGAAATGGTGGCGGGCATTGAGCCAGCCGTGATTGGCGTGACCCAGGGTGGAAAAATCGCGTTTCTCGATCATGTCACTTGCTCCTTGCTGGCAGTGGAACTTCGTCCGCGCCTTGGCTTGAGCGACAGATAGTCTTGCGCTATCGTTTCCAAACTAGCCAGGTTGGAAAAGGATTGTTTCCGAATATGCGACTTCCCGATTTCGAGGCCTGGGCCGTATTCGCCGCCGTGGCCGATACCGGCAGCTTCACCGCCGCCGCCGAGGCGCTCAGCCTGTCCAAGGCCAAGGTATCCAAGGCGGTGTCGCGGCTGGAGGCGGAACTGGGCACGGTGCTGTTCCATCGCACCTCGCGTCGGCTGTCGCTGTCGGCCGCAGGGTGGTCGCTGGTCGACCATGCCCGGCGCATCCGCATGGACGGCGAGGCGGCTGTGGAGGCGGCGCGCGACGAGGCGGTGCTGCTCTCCGGCACGGTGCGCATCGCGGTGCCGATGAGCTTCGGCCTCAGCGCGGTGGCACCGCTGATCGCGCAGTTCATGGCGCGGCATCCGGGCATATTGATCGACATGCACCTGTCCGATGCGCGGGTCGATCTGGTCGATCAGGGCTTCGACATGGCGCTGCGCATCGCGGTGCTGCCCGACAGCAGCCTGCGCGCGATCCGGCTGCGCACCGTCAATCTCTATCTCATCGCCTCACCCGGTTATTGCGAGCGGAACGGGACACCGCAGCATCCGTCGGAGCTGGAGGCGCACAAGGCCGTTCAATATGCCAACAGCCCGCAGCCGGGGCTCTGGCCGCTGACCGGCCCGGATGGCACGCGCGCGCTGGCCCGCGCCCAACCGGTGCTGATCGTCAACAATGCCGATGCCGCGATGCCTGCGGTGTTCGACGGCCAGTGCATCGCCGCCCTGCCCGATTTCTTCTGTAACCAGGGGCTGGCCGATGGACGGCTGGTGCGCATCCTACCCGAATGGCATTTCGAGCCGCTGACGCTAAGCATCGTCACGCCGCCCTCGCCGCACCGTCCCGCGCGCGTCGAAGCGTTGATCGCCTGGCTGCGAAAGGGGTTGCAAGGCGAGTAAATTCGTGTGTCGCGACGTTACCAATTGGAAACCAATTGGCGTTAATCAACCAAAAGCGACGAACCGAAAGGAAGCGTCTAAGCGCCGGAAAAGGGAGTCTTTTGCGACTCACCACACCCGCGCAGGCCTGCGCGACTCGTGGAGTCAGGCCGGTTAATTCAAAATTAACCTTTTGCCCCCAAAAAAATATGGTTAATGTTTTCCTCGTCGATCCGTTCTTGGGTCCAGATGACTGAACGGTGCCGATGGCACGGGCGAAAAGGGGCTGCACATGCGGGTGCTTTTGATCGAAGATGAGCCGACCACGGCCAAGGCAATCGAGCTGATGCTCACGACCGAGGGTTTCAATGTCTATACGACCGACCTGGGTGAGGAAGGCCTCGACCTCGGCAAGCTCTATGATTACGACATCATCCTGCTCGACCTGAACCTGCCCGACATGCACGGCTATGACGTGCTCAAGAAGCTCCGCGTCGCCAAGGTGCAGACGCCGGTGCTCATTCTTTCGGGCATTTCGGAGATGGACAGCAAGGTGCGCTCGTTCGGCTTCGGTGCCGATGACTACGTGACCAAGCCCTTCCACCGCGAAGAGCTGATCGCCCGCATCCACGCCGTGGTGCGCCGCTCCAAGGGCCATTCGCAAAGCGTCATCCGCACCGGCAAGCTGGCGGTCAACCTGGATGCCAAGACCGTCGAGGTCGATGGTGCCCGCGTCCATCTGACCGGCAAGGAATATGCGATGCTCGAGCTGCTCTCGCTGCGCAAGGGCACCACGCTGACCAAGGAAATGTTCCTGAACCACCTTTATGGCGGCATGGACGAGCCCGAACTCAAGATCATCGACGTGTTCATCTGCAAGCTGCGCAAGAAGCTGGCGCTGGCCTGCGGGGGCGAGAATTATATCGAGACCGTCTGGGGTCGCGGCTATGTGCTGCGCGATCCGGAGGCCGATGGCGAGGTGATCGCCGCCTGATTACTTCCTGAACTACCTTCACTCTTCCCATCTTTCCATAGGGGGTCGCGGGCAACCGTGGCCCCCTTCGGATATCTGCCCCTCGGGCATCGCGCGGCGCTTTTGCTTGCCACGGGCTGGCTCGGCGCTAACGGTTCCGGGTCGGGGAAGGGGAGAATGATGCATCCATGTCGCGCCCATGCACGCGTGCTGACCGCCTCGCTCGTCGGAACGGCGGTCGAATTTTACGATTTCTATATCTATGCGACCGCCGCCGCCCTGGTGTTCGGGCCGCTGTTCTTCCCCTCCGAAAGCGCCTCGGCGCAGCTGATGCTGAGCTATATGAGCTTTGGCCTCGCCTTTTTCGCGCGGCCCGTCGGCGCGATCGCCTTCGGCCATTTCGGCGACCGGATCGGGCGCAAGTCGACCCTGGTCGCCTCGCTGCTGCTGATGGGCGGATCGACATTGCTGATCGCGTTCCTGCCGACCTGGCAGATGGTCGGCTGGGTCGCGCCGCTATTGCTGTGCATCCTGCGTTTCGGCCAGGGCTTCGGGCTCGGGGGCGAATGGGGCGGCGCGGCCTTGCTGGCGGTGGAGAACGCCCCCAAGGGCTGGGCGGCGCGCTTCGGCATGGCCCCGCAGCTCGGCGCGCCGGTGGGCTTTATCGCGGCCAATGGCTTGTTCCTGTTGCTGGGGCTAGGCCTCACCGAAGAGCAGTTCATCGCCTGGGGCTGGCGCGTGCCGTTCCTGGCGAGCGGCACTCTGGTCGGGCTCGGCCTGTGGGTGCGGCTCAAGATCAGCGAAACGCCGGATTTCGCACGCGTGCTCGAAGCGGAACGCCCCGCGCCGGTGCCAGTCGCCGAACTGCTGCGCCACCATCTGCGCGCGACGCTGGCGGGCACGTTCGCGGTCGTCGCGTGCTTTGCGATCTTCTATCTCTCGACCGCCTTTGCGCTCGGCTATGCCACCACCGCGCTCGGGCATGACCGCACCAGCTTCCTGATCGTGCAACTGGGCGCGATCCTGTTCCTGGCGCTCGGAATCGTCATTTCGGGTTATCGTTCGGATGCCACCAGCAGCGGACGCGTGCTGATGATCGGCTGCGCTGCGACCGTCGGCGTGGGCCTGATGTTCGGGCCGCTGCTCGGCTCGGGTTCGCTCTGGCTCGCCTGGATCGCGCTGTCGGTCGCGCTGCTCGTCATGGGCTTTGTCTATGGCCCCTTGGGCGCGTGGCTGCCGCAGCAATTCCCCGCGCGCGTGCGCTATACCGGCGCGTCAGTGGCGTTCAATGGCGGCGGCATCATCGGCGGCGCGGTCGCCCCGATTGCCGCGCAGGCCTTGGCGGACCGGGGCGGCGCGGACG
>CAXRCQ010000422.1:0-2145 GCA_964228845.1 Blastomonas sp. | reverse complement strand
GCGCGACCGAATCGATGCAGGCCCGCGCTTTACCGAGCGCGACGCGATCCGGCTCAACAACATGTTCCGCGGCACCGATACCGCCGAGATGATGCGCACCGTGATCCGCGACGGGCTGGTCGGCGATCTTGCGATCGTCTCGTCCTTCGGCGCGGAGAGCGCGGTGCTGCTGCACATGGTGGCGTCGGTCGATCCTTCGCTGCCGGTGCTGTTCCTCGATACCGGCAAGCATTTTCCGGAAACGCTCGCCTATCGCGACACCTTGGTAGAGCGGCTGGGGCTGACCAACCTCATCCTGCTGTCGCCCGACGAGGAGGACCTGGAGAAGCAGGACGCCAATGGCCTGCGCTGGTCATACGATCCCGATGGATGCTGCGAGATCCGCAAGGTGCGTCCGCTGGCCAAGGCGCTGCTCGCCTATGACGGCTCGATCACCGGGCGCAAGGGCTTCCAGTCGGCGACGCGCCAGGGCCTGCCCCGGTTCGAGATCGACACAAGCGACGCCCAGGGCCGGTTCAAGCTCAACCCGCTGGCAAGCTGGACCAAGGAAATGCTCGACGGCTATTTCGCCGAGCACGATCTGCCGCGCCACCCGCTCGAGGCGCAGGGCTATCCCTCCATCGGCTGCGCGCCGTGCACCAGCAAGGTCGCGCCCGGCGAGGACCCGCGCTCGGGCCGCTGGAAGGGCTGGGACAAGACCGAATGCGGCATCCATAGCGAGGTAACACCGCTGCCCGGCCGTGGCGACGACAACGGAGCGAACGACCCCGTTTTCTGAAAGTCTTGAAAACAGACGAAAAAAATTCGGAACAAATTTGTCTGATTCAAGGCTTTTTAACCGTGTCGGCGCACCCTGCCGACATGACAGAGAGCCCCGATCTGCTGCAAATCCTCTATATCAGTACGGTCTCCCCCGCCGAGACCGTCGATCTTGCATCGATTCTTGCCATATCCCGTCGCAACAATCGCGCGCAGGACATTACCGGCTTGCTGATGTTCAACGGCAAGCGATTCCTTCAGGTGCTCGAAGGACCGACCGCTGCGGTGGAGGACACATTCGAGCGCATACGGCGCGACACGCGGCATCGCGCGCATGTCATGCTCAGCCGCCGCGCGGTGGAGCGGCGCGAATTCGGCGATTGGTCCATGGCCTATCGGGAGAGCGCCGAGGGCGACGTTCATGATGTCATCTGTGCCAAGACCGTCGGAGCCCATCCCAACCTGCGTGCCGAGCTGACAGCTTTCGCCCGGCAGCTCCAGGCGGGATAGGCTGCGTCTATTGCTGCGCAGCATGAACGTCTCTGGCGCTACGGTTGACACGGTGGGTTGGGCACCCCATTCTCGAAGTCAGCAGGCCGGGCCCCTCTGGCGCAGCATCTGAAAAATGCTGCGTGATGTCGGACTGCTACGGGATGCGCACCATCCCGGGCTTCCGGCCCGGTCACTCGATCGAAAACCCGCGCATCCCGACCAATGCACATCCATTGGAAAGGACAATGCCATGAAAAATATAAAGGCCGCCACGATCGCGGCTCTGTCAGTTGCAGGACTTTCGATCCCCGCCAGCGCCTCCGAATTCCAGCATATTCGCCACCAGGTGAACGTGCCGCACGGAGAGCGCCAAGTCACTGCCGTCTATCAGCCCAAGACCATGGTCAGCTATCGGCAGATCGGCAATATGAGCCCCAATCGCCCCAGCACGGCGCGCTGCCTGTGGAAGGCGGAGATCATGGTCGAGCGCCAACTCCAGGCTCCGGCCGGCGAGGGTAGCCATATCGTGCGGACGCTGGTGCCCGCCAAGCTGATCGAAGGATCGACCAACGGTCGCTGCGCCCAGGGCAAGGAGCAGGTCAGCGATACGCTGGCCCGCCGCGCCGATGAAGTGCAGGCACATGTTCTCGCGGTCGCGGCCGAAGACCGCAACGCGCTGATGGCCGAGCTCAGCATTGCCACCGCCAACCCGGCGAGCTGATTTCTGCCATATCCTCCCCTGAAAGGGGTGGGGGACCACGAAGTGCTGGAGGGGTGTCCACGCCCGCGAAAGGGTGACACCCCTCCGTCATCGCTGCGCGATGCCACCTCCCCTTTCAGGGGAGGATTTGGCAGTGTCCCGCTTGCCTTCCCCAGCGCGCTAGCCCATTGTCT
>CAXRCQ010000421.1:0-11244 GCA_964228845.1 Blastomonas sp. | reverse complement strand
GCAGACCAACATCATCGACCAGCATGTCAGCCGGCTTCGCCAGAAGCTGGAAATCGACGGCAAACCCCGCCTCATCCATACCCTGCGCGGCGTCGGATACATGGTTCGGCCATGAATGGCGCCTTTTTCAGGTCGCTCTCGTTCCGCCTGACGGTCCTGTATGCCGGGATGTTCTGCTTCTCGGTGACCCTATTGGGCGGTGCCTATTACTGGGTCAGCGTCTACCAGCCGCGCCAGGCGCTCAAGGTGCTGGCAGAGCGGGATTTCGCAGTCATGCAAGCCGTGGATGAGCGAGAGGGCCGATCCGCGCTGATCGAGGCATTGCGTCAGCATGATACGGGAAAGGGTCGCCGCGATCACTTTTATGCATTGATCGACCGCGATGGCCGCACCGTGATTGCCAACCTGCCAAGCTGGCCGAGCAAACCCGGTGACCGATGGCTGGAGGTCGAGGCTGACATATTTGTCGAAGGCCAGGAAATCGACCATTACGCGATCCTGCGCGATGGCATGCTGTCGGATGGGGCGCGCCTGCTGACAGGTTGGGATGCCGATGAAGTTCTTGCACGAGAGGAGCAGCTTCGCGCCGCGGCCGCATGGCTGATCGGTGGAACGATCTTTCTCGGGATCTGCGGAGCACTGCTGATGACCGCCGAAATCTCGAAGCGGCTGGACGCCATCAACCGCGCGGCTCTGACCGTGATGGAGGGCGACCTCGGCCAGCGCGTTCCCCTCAAGGGCACCGGCGACGATTTCGATCGTCTTGCCACTACGTTGAACATCATGTTGTCGCGGATCGAATCGCTGTTCGAAGCCGTGAAGCGGGTTTCGGACAGTGCAGCGCATGAACTGCGCACGCCTCTCACCCGGCTGGTCGGCCATCTCGACCGCGTCGATCTCGACAGGGGCGGCGGCACTCCGCGCAAGTCGTCGCTATTCGCTGCCATGCAGGAAGCAGACCGGCTCAACCGCATCCTCGACGCCACGCTGCGCATCTCGCGTGTCGAAGGCCGCCGATACGAGGCGCGCATCAGGACTGTCGATCTCGCTGTGCTCGCAGAGGATGTGTGCGAATATTACCAGCCAGAGGCAGAACGCCGCACGATCACACTGACCTGCGCGCCCGAGACCGACGCGAGTGTGGAAGGCGACGCCGACCTGCTGTTCCAGGCGCTCACGAACCTGGTGGACAATGCCATCAAATTTGCCGAGCCGGGAGGGCACGTCACGATAGCATCGGGCGTCGACGGCAACGGCCGGTTCGTGTCTGTGGCCGATAACGGGCCGGGGCTTGCTCCCGGCGAGGCGCATCACGTGACCGAGAGCTTCTACAGGGGCGCTTCAGGGCACGCGGTGCCCGGCGAAGGCCTGGGGTTGAGCCTCGTCGCCGCCATCGCCGACTGGCATGGTTGCCGACTGGAGTTTGCGAACACCTCCCCCGGGCTAACGGTGACGCTCCACTGGCCATGATCCTTGCTGTCTGGTACCAACGGTGCAGCCAGCATTGTAATCTCTGGATCCATGGTGATGCTGGTTTTCGACCTACAGTCTTATGGCTACTTCCGGACAGAAAGCAGACGATTACTGCTCCGATCAAGAACGACGGCCTTTGGGTCGAAAGGCGTCGCGCGATTAGGCGTGCCGAGCGTTCTCCAGTCGGCCAACCCGGCCTTAGGCGTATGACTATGGACGAGTCTCCTGGCCACACCGCTGCTGCTAGACGGCAAATCTGCGATACCGGACGTGCATCTGAGGCAAAGCGCGCCGTGAAACGGCGCAGTCGCCTAGCTTTTGTCCCAGATCCAACGATCTTAAAGGCGCGGCCACAACCGACGTCACGCCACGTCGCCTGACAATATAGCGGGCGCGTCAAACAAAACATTCACCACGTTGACGGACTCGACCTAACGCGGCAAAACTTTTGCACAGTGTGTCGGGGGCGAAATGGCAAAATGCAGGGATTGGAATTCGTGGCACGCATAACAGATCGGAAATGGAAACGCTCGTTTATCGCGCTAAGCGCGACATCATGCCTGGTGGGACTGGCGTCGTCAGGGTCGGCCTTGCAGCAGAAGTTCGATCTCGACGACTCGGCTGGTAGGCCTGCCATTCAGGCACCTGCAACAGGTGAAGCGCTCTGGCCAGTACCGTCGCGCACCCAATGGGGGCAGATAATAACCCAGAAGGGTCCCAATGTCTGGCAGGACGCGGTGTTTACCGATCCCGAGGGGCGCTGGCAAATCGTCTATCCCGCAACGCTTACTGAACCGCATGGCGATGCTCTGGGGCGCGACCGCTGGTTCTCCTATCCCGGGCAGCCGCAGATTATTTGCGGTGCCATGCTGGTGCGTGGAGCCTTCAGGTCGCTCGGCGATAATGCGATAGTAGAAGCACCCGCTGCGCTGGTGCGGGATTCCGGTGCCTATGTGTCGCAGGTTGCAGACGGTGCATCGCCGGTCCTGTCGCAAAAGGTTGTCGCGCTCGCTTCGCCCGGTGGGGTGAACGGCACACCAGTTCAGGCGGTGACGTTCGACCAGCGGGGCAAGCTTTTCGAGCTGCTGGGGGTCGACCGCGAAGTTTTCGTTCGGCATGTGCTGGTTTCTGACGGCACGGACTTGCTGGATGTGTTCTGCGGTGCGCAACCGGGGCAGAAGGGTTGGGTGGAAAAGCAGGCACTGGCTGCGGTCCGCCTGACCACAGCAGCACGGACACCGCGGTGATTCAGCGCATTGCCAAGGCCGCCTGTATGCTGGCGGCGGCATGGCTCGGCAGTGCCGCGCCCGCCTATGCGCAGGCACTAAGCATCAAGGAAAAGCTGGTTCTGGGCAGCTTCAACATGTGCTGGGAGGGCGAGGAGCAGGGCAATCTTGCGACGCGTCTGAAAGAAAACGGCTTCCGGCTCGCGCCCAATTCCGAAACACTTTACATGCGGCAGGAGCAAAATACGACGATCCTGTTTACCGCGTTTTACGGAAAGGATCCGGAAGGCGGGCCGGAAACCATGTGCCGCATCACGGCGCTGAAGCCGCAGATTGTCAGCCCCTGGACACCCAAAAGCCCTATTTTCGATGACTTTTCCGGTCTGCTAGAGCGGATCGTAGATGGCGCGGCAACGATGGGAAGTGGCTATCGCACGACCGCGATGCGCGAAATCGAGCCCGGTAGCCGCGATCTGCGCCGCACCAAGCTGTACCTCGACGAACGGGTACGGGGCCGTTTGATCCATATCGAGGAAGCATCCACCTATTATGAGTTCGTGTATATCAACTCGCTGCGCAGCCGGATCGCCAGTCCAACGACCCTCTCGGAAATCATCCGGCCTGATGCGCGGGCCGCAATGCAGTTGATGGTGGATGACAGCTGGGAAGTGGCATTCTGCCGTCTTAATCCACAAAACTGTCTGACCGAGGAACAGCGGCGGCAACAGGCCGAGATGGCCGCGCGCGCTTCACAGCGGCGCGAGCCCATTCCCATCCCTTTCAGCGGGATTGGGGCCATCCGTTCAGGCGACAATCGCAGCAACGAGCAGCGCCAGCGTGATCGGGCGTTCTGGGATAACTTTCACCGCTGCGGCAGCGGACGCTGCTGATTGGGGATCTGCATCGCGGACTGGAAATCGAGTCAGGCTTCATTCTCGACTGCCGATGCCAATCGCCGCAAACGTCCTTTGAGGCCGACTGGAGCGCTTCCTCCTGTCCGCCAAATCTGTCGACATCTTCTGATGGCACGACCGGTGCGCCCGTCGAGCAGTATCAGACTTGGGCGAATTCCGCTATTCGTCCTGGCGCTCATGATCATTCGCGCTTGGGTCGGAGGCAGACTGGGAGCTGCCCCCGACCCGTCATGTGCATCCGATTAGAAGTCCATCGGCGGCGTGGCCGCAGCGCGCTCTTCCTTCGGCGCTTCGGTCACGATCGCTTCGGTCGTGATCAGCAGGCCCGCCACAGACGCAGCATCCTGCAGCGCGGTGCGTACGACCTTGGCCGGATCGATCACGCCCGCTGCCACCATATCCTCATAGGTGCCGGTGGCTGCGTTGAAGCCGCGCGAATATTCGTTGGCCTCGAGCAGCTTGCCGACGATGAACGCGCCGTCCTCGCCCGCGTTCTCTGCAATCTGGCGGGCAGGCGCGCGCAAAGCCCGGCGGACGATGTCGATGCCCGACTGCTGGTCGTCATTGGCAGCCTTCAGCCCTTCGAGCGACTTGATGGCGCGCAGCAGCGCGATGCCGCCGCCGGGCAGGATGCCTTCCTCGACCGCAGCACGCGTCGCGTGGAGCGCGTCGTCCACCCGGTCCTTCTTCTCCTTGACCTCGACCTCAGTCGCGCCGCCAACGCGGATCACCGCCACGCCCCCGGCGAGCTTGGCGACGCGCTCCTGCAGCTTCTCGCGATCATAGTCGCTGGTCGTGGTCTCGATCTGCGCGCGGATCTGCGCCACGCGGCCGTCGATGTCGTTGCGCTGTCCGGCGCCGTCGACGATCGTCGTGTTGTCCTTGTCGATGATGACCTTCTTGGCGCGGCCGAGCATGGGAATGGTAACATTTTCCAGCTTGGTGCCCAGTTCCTCGCTGACCGCATTGCCGCCGGTGAGGATGGCGATATCCTCGAGCATCGCCTTGCGACGATCGCCGAAGCCGGGCGCCTTCACGGCCGCGACCTTGAGGCCACCGCGCAGCCGGTTGACCACCAGCGTAGCCAGCGCCTCGCCCTCAACATCCTCGGCGACGATCAGCAGCGGACGGCCCGACTGCACCACCTGCTCGAGCAGCGGGATCATCGGTGCGAGGTTGGACAGCTTCTTCTCGTGGATGAGGATATAGGGCTCTTCCAGCTCAACCCGCAGCTTTTCGGCATTGGTCACGAAATAGGGCGAGAGATAGCCACGATCGAACTGCATGCCCTCGACGGTCTCGAGTTCGGTCTCGAGGCTCTTGGGTTCCTCGACCGTGATCACGCATTCATTGACGACCATGTCCATCGCCTCGGCGAGGATGCGGCCGACCTCCTGGTCGCCATTGGCCGAAATGGTCGCGACCTGAGCGATCTCGCTGTTCGACACGACCTTCTTGGCATGCGACTCCAGATCGGCGACTACCGTCCTGACCGCCAGGTCGATGCCGCGCTTGAGGTCCATCGGGTTCATGCCCGCGCCGACGGCCTTGGCGCCCTCGCGCACGATGGCCTGGGCCAGCACGGTGGCGGTGGTGGTGCCGTCGCCGGCCTTGTCATTCTGCTTGCTGGCGACCTCGCGCAGCATCTGCGCGCCCATGTTCTCGAACTTGTCCTTGAGCTCGATTTCCTTGGCGACGGTCACGCCGTCCTTGGTGATGCGCGGCGCGCCGAAGCTCTTCTCGATCACCACATTGCGGCCTTTCGGCCCCAGGGTCACCTTGACCGCATTGGCCAGGATATCGACGCCGCGCAGCATCCGGGCGCGTGCGTCTTCCGCGAACACTACTTCCTTGGCAGCCATGATGGCCTACCTCCTTTTTCCAGATTTCGGTTGAACAAATGGAAATGACGACGGGAAAGGTCAGGCCGCCTGTTTCAGCTCGGCCACGGTCTCAACCACGCCCAGGATGTCGCTCTCCTTCATGATGAGCAGATCCTCGCCGTCGATCTTGACCTCGGTGCCCGACCATTTGCCGAACAGGATGCGATCGCCCGGCTGTACGGCCAGCGCGATCAGATCGCCCTTGTCGGAGCGGCTGCCTGGGCCGGTGGCGACCACTTCGCCTTCCTGGGGCTTTTCCTTGGCAGTGTCGGGAATGATGATGCCGCCGGCCGTCTTCTCATCGGCCTCGATACGGCGAACCAGCACGCGATCGTGCAAGGGACGGAAATGCATGCATAACCTCCAATTGCAAAAACGTTGATGGAAAGCCTCCCCCGGAGACTCCAGCAGGAGGCGAGCGGCAAAATTGTAAGCCTGTCCGGGCAGTTCAAGAGGGCCGCTCAAAATTTCAGCACTCGCCGCCAGCGAGTGCCAGCAAATTACATCATATCAATGGGATAGAAGGGATTTGCGCTGCAAGCGTCCTTGACACGGCCCGCTGTTCGAAAGAAATATGCCCACGATTTTCGTCCCTATTCGCAAAGGCCATCTGAACAGCATCGGGAGAACGCACCATGGCGGGAGATCAGGATTTTCGGTTGCAGCTTCTGGGCTACAGCCTGACGACCGTGGAGATCGCCTATTATCTGCCCGATCATCCCTCGCTGCTGCAGCTGTTCGTCTGGCAGCAATATGACGAAGCCCCCGAATATCCCGGGCTGCGCCGCTTTCTCGACACGTGGCGGCGCGATATCGAGGCGGTTCTGCACTCGGTGACGATAGCCAACGACCGCAATATGGGGCCGCGCACCTGGAGACCAACCGACGCTGTCCGCTGCATTCAATAACGGCAGCGAACCGATGCGGTGCAGGTCCAGCATCAAGCTCCCAGCCGATGACTGCTCGCCGATCGAGAGGACGATCCTGCGGGCTTTGGGCAGGTAACCAGCATCAGAGAATACCAATTGGTCCGTCCGCTTTCACGGAAGGGGCTTCCAGATGGTGAACGAACCGCTGCTCACCCGGCGACGGTCATGAGCGGGGTCGATGAGCGACCATGAAACCTGAACGACTGCTTTTGGCGAAACCAGACATTGACCGCAGCGGCCGGGAGTGACCGAGGTTGGGTCGCCAGCTGCCGGAACCCTAATGGCGGCATTGCCTCGTTTCTGGAAAAATCCTGCCGTTCAGGAAACGACCCCTTAGCTGCCAATCGGTCGACGAGATTACCCGCCGCGTTTCCGTCCACCAGACGAGAAGCGATCATATGGGCACCTGCAGGATTTGGGCCCTGTCGCGCCTCCCCAAAATTCAAACTGACATCAGTGAGAACACGCTATGTTGGCTTCAGCAACGAAATCATCCTTGCCGCAATCTCGCGCTCGCCCATGATCACATGGTCGGCGCCGACCTTTTCAAGATACGCGACCTCTTCGTCTGAATGCGCGCGGGCGATGATTTGCAACGAGGGATTAAGTGCCAAGGCGTTCTGGGCGATCGCGCCAGCTTCGAACCCACCTGGGATCGCCAGCAGCAATCGGGACGCATGCTCGATGTCGGCTTTCTCCAACACAGCCGGATCGGCGGCGTTGCCCTCGATGAAGGTGAGGCCTTGCGACCCAACACCACGCACTTGCTCAGTGCGCGCCTCGATCACCACAAACTTGTCTGGTCCGCTGTGCGCTGCTGCGATGAGCCTTCCCACGCGTCCGAACCCGACGAGTATCGTGTGTCCCGTTGATGACGGGCTCGTTGGGAGAGGCGGCGGCGGCGCCGCTCGCACGCCGGATCCGCGAACAGGCGCTCGACCCACTGCCAACGAAAAGATGAAGGGATTGGCCAAGATCGACAGGATTGCCCCTGCCAGGATCAGGTCACGCGCCTCGGGAGGCAAGATGCCGAGCCCTGTGCCAAGTCCTGCCAGGATAAACGAGAACTCGCCGATCTGTGCCAGGCTGGCCGACACGGTCAACGCGGTTTCGTTGGGGTGTCCGAAGGCTCTTACGATCAGGTAGGCGATCAGCGATTTGCCGAATATGATGATTGCGACTGTCGCAACCAGCGGCAACGGCTGCTCGATGACGACACCCGGATCGAACAGCATGCCGACGGAAACGAAGAAAAGCACGGCGAAGGCATCGCGCAGAGGCAGGGTTTCTTCCGCAGCACGGCGGCTGAGCTGGGATTCGCCAAGGATCATTCCAGCGAAGAACGCTCCCAGGGCGAAGGACACGTCGAACAGGAATGCCGCACCGAATGCCACACCAAGCGCGATAGAGAGCACGGCAAGGCGGAACAGTTCGCGCGATCCTGTATGGGCCACCCAATGCAGGCCTGCAGGGATCAGACGCTTTCCGACGATCAACATCAGGGCGATGAAACCCGCCACCTTCAGTAGGGTCGCAAGGAGCAAGCGGGCCACAGCGCTGCCATCGGACACGGTGCCGTTCACTAGATTGGCAATCACTGGCAGCATGACCAGTGCAAGGACCATCGCCAGATCTTCGACGATAAGCCAACCAACGGCGATTTTACCGCGTTCCGTCTTGACGGCATCTCGCGCTTGCAATGCCCTGAGTAGCACCACCGTGCTGGCAACAGATAGGGCCAACCCGAAGACAAGACCTGCCACCACCGACCAGCCCAGAAACAGTGCCAGCCCGAGGCCCAGCGCCGTCGCTCCGGCGATCTGCGCCAGCGCACCAGGGACAGCGATACGCCGCACCGACAGCAAATCTTTAAGTGAGAAGTGCAGGCCAACGCCAAACATCAGCAGGATCACGCCGATTTCGGCGAGTTCGATCGCCAGCTCGGCGTTGGCCACGAAGCCGGGCGTGAAGGGACCAATGATGACGCCCGCGAAGAGGTAACCCGCAACCGGCGATACCCGCAGCCTATGAGCCAGCGCGCCCATGAGGAAGGCGACTACAAGGCCCGCGACGATTGTGGCAATCAGTGGTGTATGATGCGGCATTGTCGGATTAGATGGGAGCGGGGCAAACGCGTCAAGCTTGCTGCACCGGCGGCTCCTGCGCTCCACGCGAAGCTGCCCGAAGGTCATGCTCGCCAATCCTAAGCTTGCGCGCTGCCCAGTTGATGGTCGGGCCCTGGATCACGCTCGAGAGCAGCACCACGAAAAACACGATGTTGAAGATGGCGAAGGCGCCATCGACCCCCGCAACGATCGGGAATGTTGCAAGAACGATAGGCACTGCTCCGCGCAAACCTGCCCATGACACGAACAGCTTGGCACGCCACCCGAAGGATCGGAACGGGGCGAGGCACAGAAACACGCTGATGGGCCGCGCGACAAACATCAGGACAGCCGTGATGACAATCCCGGGCGCAATCGCCGGCCCCAGCTCCGAAGGCGTCACGAGCAGGCCAAGCGTGAGAAACATGCCACTTGGGCAAGCCACGCCATCCCGTCCTGAAAGGTCGAGACGACCCGCTTCGCCGCATAGTTCCTGTTCCCTGCAACAAGCCCGGCGATGTAGGCCGCGAGGAAGCCGTTCCCCGAAAGTGCATGGGCCGTTCCAAAGGCGATCAGCGCGGTTGCGATCGAGATCACAAAGGCGAGGCCGCCTTGCCTGTATCCGCCCCGCTTCAGCAGCCAGGGCATGGCAAAGCCGATCGCGAGGCCGACAAACGTTCCCATCACCATTTGAACCATAAACTCCGGCACCAGCGCGAACGGGCTTGCATCCGGTGTGCCGATGAAGAGCAGAACGGCGCCAACCAGGAAAATCGCCATCGGATCGTTGGACCCTGACTCCACTTCGATCAGCGCCGGAACGTCGCCATGCAGGTCAAGCCCGGTTGAACGAAGGATAGCGAACACCGCGGCTGCGTCGGTCGAGGCGATGATCGCTCCGAGCAGCGCGGCCTCGAACGGGGAGCTACCGATCAGCAGCATCGCCGCGCTTGCGACGATACCAGCGCTGGCGAACACGCCGACGGTGGCGAGCAGAAGGGCCGGTGCTGCGACCCGCCGCACGTCGGCCCAGGCTGTGTCCATGCCGCCGGAGAACAGAATGAAGATCAGGGATACCGTGCCCACAGACTGGGCGAAGCTGAAGTTGCTGAAAGCAATGCCCCCGGGCCCCTCGACACCGGCCAGCATGCCGAGGCCAAGGAACCCGATGAGGGCCGGCAATCCGAACCGGCTCGAGAGGCTACCTGCTAGCACCGTTGTGAGCAGCAGAACGCCCGCGATGAGCAGGGCGTATTCGGTATCGAGATTTGCCATGCCTGTGACCTATCAGCTTTTTCTCACCTGTCATCGCATCGACCCTAGGCCCTGATGATGCTTTGGCAGGTCGCATTTCTGGGTTGTGGGTGGTAGGGCTGTCTCATGCACCGCGGATTGACCCTGCTGGCAGCGGCGATGGCGCTCCTGAGTGGCTGCGGCCATGATGGTGACGCATGCTCCGGCTTTACCGTCACTGGCACCGCCGAACAGAGCACCTTCACGATACCGCAGCTGATGGCGCACGCTGCTGCGATGGGACTGACCCAAGAGGAAGCAGAGGCCCTGATTTACCTCGAAGGCATCTCACCTGCCACAAGCATCGCGCCTGGCGAGACAGTGTGCATTGATGGAACGCCTGATCGCTAGTCAGCACGCTTGCCGCCCCTTCGCTACGAAAGCCTCTCCCAGTGATGAGGTTGCAACGCCCCGGGGCATGCCTTGGCGCACCCCGGGGCGAGAGGCCGCTAGGCAGCCCAGATGATCCTTCTTGAAGCTGCGGTACGCAGCTGACACCTTTTCATCGCATGAGATGAGTCCTTCATCTAGTGCCGATGCTTCTTTCCTGAACCAGTGCAATAGCTCAGCAAGCTCGTCGCTATTGAGACCCGGATACCTGGCAAGCAATTGTGCCATCTGTTCGCGGCGCGCCTCTCGCGACACGCCGTCATGATTTTTGTTCATGGAAATTCTTCTCGTCTGATTGAACCTTGCGCTTCCATGACGGAAGCGACGTGATGAGGCTCAATCGCGAGGAGGGGCTCTTGGTTGCGCCGGACGAGAGTGGACAGGGTAAGGCGAGGGTGCTTGGGCCCAAGGCTTCGGCCGAAATGAAGGACTAACAGTAGAATTCGGAGATAATCCATCGCGGATGGTGCAGGAGCACTGTGGCTCCGTTGGCTCCACTTGCGGGATCGTCACCTTTTCGACCGCCCGCGATTGGACCAAGACGGCCACATCGACGGTCATCGCGCTGAACGCGGACCCCCTGCCATGCTCCATGCCCTTCGCTGGCGCGACGGCATGGAAGCTGATCGTGACCAGCAGCACGGACGCGAGCATGCGAAGGAAGACAAGGCGCATGGGAGGAAACATCACGCAGACTTTCCGTGATCAAGCCTCGTGACGCAAGTCTGGAAATTTCCTCGACCGGCTTCAGCACCAGGCCGGGCGCACCCTGCTGAGAAGCTGACTTTCAGCTTCCCACCCATTTTCGGCCATGAGCCGGACCCGCGAGCGATCCCGAAAACCGCACGGCGGCTTGACCCCGGTCGCGAAAAATTTCTGACCTTCAGTAAGCGACCCCTGTGTGGACGGCTCTCCGTTGGCAAGGGTATTTCTGTCCTGCGCTGGCTGGTCGTGGCGCCCATGTGTCCGGCCTTTCAGCGCGGCTTTTCATGGCCGCTGGCCCTGATGCCATTCGCGCGGTTCAGGTCCCT
>CAXRCQ010000420.1:0-2515 GCA_964228845.1 Blastomonas sp. | reverse complement strand
CGGCATGCACGACGGCGCTCTTGTCCGTGGCCAGCACGCCGTCGGTCAGGTAATCCTGCCCCGGCTTCGAATTGTACTGGATCGATCCGTAGACGCAGTGGTGATTGGTCGCGACCAGACCCTCAGGGCTGACGAACGAGGCCGAGCAGCCGCCCAGCGACACGATGGCGTTCAGCGGCGCGACCTTGAGATTGCCGAGATCCGCAGGAGCCAGTTCCAGCCCCGCCGCCTTCAGCTTGTCGCCCAGTGCAGGTGTCTGGCTCGGAAGCCACATGCCCTCCTCGGCAAGAACGGGAGCGGACAGCAGCAATGCAGCAGAGGCGAACAGATAGGGAAGGCGCATGGGCAATCTCCGGAATGGGGGTGCCCGGATAGACCGGCGCAAAATTCAGGGCAAGCGCACATGTCAGCCGTCGGACCCGGACGGAACCACCACCCCGACTCAGCGCATTGCATGCCATTTGCGAGTCGATTCGATAGGCTTCGCTACCGTCGAGCTCGAAAATCGAGTCCAAATACAGGGCTAGTAGAAATACGGATTTACTGTCATTCTGACCGCATACCGGATATTAACTGTCGCGACCCGCAGGTTAACGTCATCGCGCAAGCCGTCGCATCGGCTGATAACCTGCTATTCAGCACAGGTTTTTATTGTCGCTTAAAACCGTGACTTTAGGTCATAATCTTGCAGACGGCCGAAATGATGGCCCCTTTGACCCGTTCGCCTCCCCAGGCCCACCCGTCACCAGGGTTATGGTTGCTTCGGCGTTAACCAATATTTGACGAAGTGAGACGTAAAACTTCGTCAAGTTCCGGGGGGACGAGATCATGTACCACGCCTTACAAATTGGCACTTCTGCCAATATCCAAAACTCGAATGCGCTGAGAGATGAACTTCTTTCAGCTCTGGCTGCTAATGAAAAAGTCACAATCGACGCCTCTGAACTGCAGGAAGTCGACCTTTCTTTTTTCCAGACCGTATATTCCGCAAATATTTACGCGTCGAAAATTGGCAAATCGATCGAATTCACCGATGAAGCCAACGAGAAGCTTGTTGCAGCTCTCGTCCGCGCTGGGCTCGCCGATTTGCTACCTACTGCTAACCTTAATTCCTGGCTCCATGGAGGACCTTCGCAGTGACTGCTTCGATCCTGACAGTTGACGACTCATCCAGCCTGCGCATGGCGATCCGCATTGCTTTGACCGGTGCGGGCTATGACGTGAGCGAGGCGGTGGATGGTCTGGATGGCCTGAACAAAGCCAAGGCCGGCAAGTTCGACATGATTATCGCCGATCTCAACATGCCCAACATGAACGGGCTGGAGATGATCCGCGAAATCCGCAAGCTGCCGATCCAGACCGGCACCCCGATCATCTTCCTCACCACCGAATCCGACGAGGCGATCAAGCAGGAAGCGCGCGCAGCCGGAGCTACCGGATGGCTGGTCAAGCCGTTCGTGCCCGACCAGCTGTTGCGCATCGCCGCCAAGGTGCTCGGTCGATGAGCGGCCAGGATCCGATCGCCGCCTTCCGCGTCGAAGCGGGAGAGCTGCTGGGCGATATCGAGCAGGCGCTGCTCGACCTGTCGCACGATCTTTCGAGCCGCGATCTGGTGGACAGCGTGTTTCGCGGCCTCCACACGCTCAAGGGATCGGGCGCGATGTTCGGCTTCGATGCCCTCGCCGCCTTCACCCACCATTGCGAAACCGCCTTCGATCGGGTCCGCAAGGGACAGGTTCCGGCCACCGAAGAGCTGGTAGCCGTCATCCTGTCTGCGATGGATCACATGCAGGCGCTGGTCGATGGCGATGGCGCCGGTCTGGAGGCCGTTGGCGACGAGATTCTCGGCCGCCTGCACCAGGCCATAGGTTCCGCCGACACCGCAACCGGACCTGCCTCGGCTTCCGCTGCACCTGCCAGCAATTCCTCTCCCGCCCAGGCGGGCTGGAACATCACCTTCCGCCTTCCTGCCAACTGCATGACCAACGGCACCAACCCTCTGATGCTGCTGGACGAGCTGCGGTCGCTGGGCGATGCGAAGGTCACCGCGCAGACCGACCAGATCCCGTCGCTCGACGAACTGGACGCCAGCCCATGCCATCTCGGCTGGCAGGTCGAGCTGCGCGGTGACGCCTCGCGTGCGGATATCGAGGATGTGTTCATCTTCGTGATGGACGATATGGATCTCGAGATCGTCCCGCTGGAATGCCAGGCCGGGGATGGCGAGACCAATGAAGCGCAGGATGTCGTCGTCCAGAGCGAGGCGGCGCCCGCACCGATCGCTGCGGAGGCAGCCGCTGTCGATGGCGGCAAGCCGCGCGCTGCCAACAGCCCTGCCAAGGCGCAGGAAAGCGTCCGCGTCCCGGCCGAGCGGCTGGATGTGCTGATGGACCGCGTCGGCGAGCTGGTCATTGTCCAGAGCCGCCTCGCCCAGCTTTCCAACCAGGGCGTGCGCGGACCTGCGGGCGAACTCGCGCTCCGCTCGGTCGCGGAGGACATCGAGCGGCTGGCCAGC
>CAXRCQ010000419.1:0-3108 GCA_964228845.1 Blastomonas sp. | reverse complement strand
CGCCTGGTCGGCAAAATCAGACAGCACCCGTGTGACCTTTTCGACAGTCACCAGTCCGGCCAGGTCGGCGAGCGCCAGTACCAGAGACAAGGCGTTCTTCCGTCGCCGGAGAGCCTGCGCCACGGGCAGATCGCGATACTGCTCGCCAAGCCGGCACAGACATTCGTCAAGCCCAGTCTGGTCGAGCAGGGTCACGAGATCGGGATGCCGCTCCATTGAAGCCGCAAGAAAGGGCGCGTGCAGCGCAGCACGTCGCTGCGCATCGGCCAGTCGGGGATCGCTCAACATGCGACTGGTGCTAGCCTCAGGCCTTGCGGCGGGCAATCGCGCATTGGGCCAGCAAAGCTAATCGTCCTCACCGTTGCGACCGACCAGTCCTCCGCTCACCCGATCGACATCGGCCATGATTGCGGCCATGGGATCGGATGTGCGCTCTGCGCGCGCCTCGCCCGCCACGGTTTCCTCGACCAGCGCGGCCAGCGCGGAACGCCCGCGTGCCACGCGGCTCTTGATCGTGCCGAGTGCCACGCCGCAGATATCCGCAGCCTCTTCGTAGGAAAAGCCGCCGGCCCCCACCAGGATCAGCGCCTCGCGCTGGCTTTCGGGCAGCTGCATCAGGGCGCGTTGCACATCGGCCAGGTGGAGCTGGTCGCCCTGCCCCGCCGGCATGGACAGGATGCGATCGGCGACGACATCGTCCCATTCGGTGGTGAAGCGTGCGCGCCGCCGCTGCGACAGGAATGAATTGCGCAGGATGATGAACGTCCAGGCGCGCATGTTGGTCCCGGCCGCGAAGCGCCCACGCGCCGCCCAGGCCTTGAGCATCGTATCCTGAACGAGATCGTCGGCGACGTCGCGATTGCCGCTCAGCGAACGGCCATAGGCGCGCAGATGCGGGATCAGCGAAGCGAGCTGTGCCTTGAACGCCTCGTCGTCCAGAGGCGGACCACCCTCTGGCGCGGCGTCTGCGGTGCTATCAAACGCCATAGGGCAAAGGCCTGACTTCTAACCTGCGGGGCAAAGACAGGGCATGATTCGCCGAAGCGATCGAAAACCCGTCACTAACACATGTTAACCCGATACGTCGCGATACGGAATTTCGTTGCATTTCACAAGCATGCGACGACGCGCCGGAAACCGCCACGCTTGCCTGGCTGGAGTGCGAGTGGCAGATAGCGACGCAATGCTGGCGCAATGCCAGTCCATCCTTCCTCTCGGCGAAAAGAGCGATCATGTATTCCAAGACCCTGTTCAAACTCGCAAGTGCGCCTCTGGCTATACTCGCAGCGACCCCATTGGCTGCCCAGCAGGCCATGCCGATCGACATTCCGGAAACTGCCCCCCAGCCGGTGTCGGAAACTACGATGAAGGACGTCACGCGGATGCTGTCGTCGGACGAATTCGAGGGCCGGGCGCCCGGTAGCGTCGGTGAACAGAAGACCATCGCGCTGCTGACTGAGCGTTTCGCCAAGGCTGGGCTGAAACCCGGCAATGGCGACAGCTGGCTCCAGAAGGTGCCGCTGGTCAGCATAGAGGCAGGCAAGGTCAGCCCGCTGACGATCACCGGCGGCAAGGCACCGCTCAGCTTCGAATATGGCAGGGACATGGTGATCGGCACCTATCGCGAGGCGCCAACGATTGACATCGCCAATAGCGACGTGGTGTTCGTGGGCTATGGCATCAACGCGCCGGAAAAGGGCTGGAACGACTATGCCGGGCTCGATGTGAATGGCAAGACGGTCATCATCATGGTCAACGACCCCGAGAATGACAGTGCCGATCTGAACGGCGAGTTCGGCGGCAAGGCGATGACCTATTATGGCCGCTGGACCTACAAGTACGAGGAAGCCGCGCGCCAGGGCGCTGCCGCAGCGCTCATCGTGCACGATACGGTTCCTGCAGCCTATGGCTGGGGCGTGGTCGAATCGAGCTGGACCGGCCCGCAATTCTTTGCGCAGAGTGCCGACAAGGGCGCGAGCGAGACCCAGGCCAATGGCTGGATCCAGAAGGAAGCCGCTGAAAAGCTGATGGCGAGCGCGGGCCAGGATCTCGCGACGCTGAGCGCGGCGGCCAAGCGCAAGGGCTTCAAGCCTGTGCCACTGGGGGTCAAGGCATCGGTTTCGTTCGCCAACGCGATCGACACGACGATCTCGAACAACATTATCGGCATCTTGCCCGGAGCGAAGCGTCCTGACGAATATGTGCTCTATACCGCGCACTGGGATCATCTCGGCCGATGCAAGCCCGCCGATGATGGCGACGATATCTGCAACGGCGCGGTCGACAATGCCACCGGCACCGCCGCGCTGGTCGCGCTGGCCGAAGCCTTCGGAAAGGCGGGCGCGCCCGATCGCAGCATCGTGTTCCTCGCGGTCACCGGGGAGGAATCGGGGCTGCTGGGATCGGCTTATTATGGCGAGAATCCGGTCTATCCGCTCAGCCAGACCGCAGGCGGCATCAACATGGATGCGTTCCTGATGGCGGGCAAGGCGCGCAACGTCACCGTGATCGGCAAGGGCAAGTCGCAGCTCGACGATTTCCTCGCCGCCGCGCTGAAAAGGGAAGGCCGCGTCGCCGAAGCCGACCCGATGCCGCAGAACGGCTATTATTACCGCTCGGACCATTTCAGCCTCGCCAAGCAGGGCGTGCCGATGCTGTACATCGATGGCGGCGACGATCTTGTGAACGGTGGCAAGGCAGCGGGCGAGGCAGCAGGCAAGGACTATACGGTCAATCGCTATCACGGCCCCAAGGACGAGTATAATCCGAATTGGGACTGGTCGGGCGTGATCGACGACCTGTCGCTCTATTACCAGATCGGCCGCAGCCTCGCGATGTCGAAGGACTGGCCCAACTGGGTGGAGGGCGACGAGTTCCGCGCCATCCGTGACGAGAGCCGGGCGGGCAAGTGATCCGATGACACAGATCATGCCGCCCGAATGGGCTCCGCAACGCTGGTTGTGGATCGGCTTCCCGCACCTCGCCGATGAATGGCACGGGTGCCTTGCCGCGGCACAGGCGGAAATCGCGAGCTGTGCGCGGGCAGTCGCGGAGAGCGGGCAGGAGGCGCGGCTGATCGTGCCCGATGCGGCGCACGAGGCGATCGCC
>CAXRCQ010000418.1:0-2021 GCA_964228845.1 Blastomonas sp. | reverse complement strand
GCCATTGCTGCTGGCGGAGCATGACGAGGCGGTGCCGCAGGACTGGCGTGAGGCGCTCGCACGGTTGACAAGCTGGCTCGAACTCGACGTGTCCCATGTCGCGGCGCGCTCGACACGCGCTATCCATCAGGTGGCGGCCTGGGCAGCACCGGGACGCACTGCCCCCCCTGCGCCGATGTTTCTGCCTTGGCAAAACCTGTCCCCTGTCGCCTTTCAGGCGGGCGGCGCTGCGGGCCTGCCGCGCGCGGACTGGGTGGCGAGCTATCTGCACGATCAGGGCACCGGCAAGCCTATCAAGGCGAGCACGCTCGATGTGATGCTTATGTCGCCGCACCCTTCGGCCTGTGCGATCAACGATGAATGCGATGCGCCGCTTCCACGCGCGGAAACCATGCAGGCCATGCTGCAGGCTGCACATGCTGAGGCGCGCAAGCGTATCGGCATCATCGTCGACGCTCGCCGCCGCAACGCACTTATCCGCCAGATGCTGGTCGCAGGCCGGGCAGCGCCACGCGAGCAGCAGGAGATCGAGATCCTGCCGATCGAGGATGCGCTGTGCCATCTCGTGCGCCACGCCGGGCGCTGGGATGCGATCATAGTGATGCCCGAACTGCGCAGCCTGGTCTTCGCGATGCTGGCCGAAACGACCGGAATCTGGTCCCCCTGGCCAATGCTTTGGCACCGGCGCGGGCTCGCCATGATCACCGGAGAGGTGCTGGACGAGGCAGATAGTTCGCTGCCGCTCAACGCGCCGCTGCTTGTCCAGGCGCTGGCGCTGGCAGTACAGAATGCGGGGCTCGGGCACGCGGCCAAGCGTCTGATGCAGGGGGCCGCGCGGCTATGGGATGTAGGCATCATCACGCCCGGCAGAGGCTCGGTCGCGCCCTATGTCACCGAAGTCACTGATGACGAGTTCATCCACCAGCTGTGCAAGGGCGGCGAGCGCCGTTCGCGCGCGGCTTCGACCTGGCGCGCCATTCCTGCGGCCACGCCGACCCCATCTTCCAACAACACCCGTCCTGCCCTTAGGCTCGTCGCCGCACCTGGAGAAGAATAGATGCCCAGCCGCAAGATCGTTGCCAATGAACTCGCCACCGTGCTGCGCCAGATATCGCACCCCGATCGCATCCGGCTGATCCAGAAGCTGCGGATCGGCGACCAGACGGTGAACGAGATGGCCGCCGCGCTCGACATCACGCCGACGCGGCTGTCGCAGCATCTGGCGGTGCTGCGGGCCATGGGGCTGGTCGAGATCGAGAGCTTCGCGCAAAGCCGCGTCTATCGGCTGACCCAGCCGCAACTGGCGCTCTGGCTGATCGACGGCATCGATTTCATCGCACACCGCATTGGCAAGGTAAGCGAGAGTGATCTGCAGCGCGCCAAGCAATTGTGGGAAGAGGACGCGATCGAGCCGGTCGATACGGCCAGGGCGGCCTGACGCTGATCGCTTGCGCTACGGAGGCGCAGCGTTAAGACGGGGCCATGCTGAAACCTATCCTGTTCGCCGCCGCCGCCGTCTGCGCGCTTGCCGCCCCGCTCCATGCCCAGACCGAGATGACCGTCGATCCCGATCGGCTGGTTCAGACCGTCCGCACGCTCGCGTCGGACACGTTCGAGGGCCGCGCGCCCGGCACGCGCGGCGAGGAGCGGACGCTTGGCTATCTGATCGCGCGCCTCGAGGCTTTGGGGCTGGAACCGGCGGGTCCGGATGGCCAATGGCTGCAAAAGGTGCCGCTGCTCCACACCCGCTTGCAGGCGCCGCTTGCGCTCGATTTCGCGACGCCAGGGGGCAAGGTCGCGCCGAAGCTGGCCGAGGACATCTATCTCTCGACCATCCGGCCCGAGGACGCCGCGCGCGTTGCCGACGCGCCTTTGGTGTTCGTCGGCTATGGCGTGAAGGCGCCCGAACGCGGCTGGGACGATTTCAAGGGCGCGGACCTCAAGGGCAAGGTCGCGGTTTTCCTGATCAACGATCCCGATTTTCTCGCCAAGCCGGGCGAGCCGGCGGCGGGCAAGTTCGG